>JAUVIV010000125.1 GCA_030592575.1 bacterium
AGGATTCCATAAAACATTTTCATGACAAAGTTGTAAAAGATTCCCATGTCCTCCAAAAAGAGTAAGAAATTGTCCATTACTCCAATGTTTTACCAAATCATCTCTTGCTTTTGGCTTACTTCCTCCTTCTTTAGGATAGTTCATCAAATAGATTTTAAATACATCAAAAGAATTTGGCGCATCATGGGAAATTCTTTCTGCATAATTTACAAAAGCACTTCCATCAGGATTTTCATCATCTGCAATAAGTAAGATGCGATTTTGCCAAACTCCCATATTTTTTTCATATTTGGGGATTTTTTCACATACTACATTTCTTGCTTCCTCTTTTGTACTTGCTGTTATTCTTCCAATCGCAAGATTTTTATTCGTGAACCACCAATCATTACAATGTTGATGTTGTGGAGGATACCCATATTCTCCTACACGACATCCTTCTTCCCAAGGAGGAACACGGTTTTTTTCTAAATTTTCGTCTTTATAATTAAAAGCCCCCGCTCCTAAAAGGAGACAATATCCAGTTTCCCAATTATCGTAAGCAAAATTCAAAAAGTTCCTTGTCGCATAAGGTGAGTTTTTAAGTCCCCAACTAAAGTTATCGTAAATATCATTCACAGAAAAAACGCCTGTCTTGAGTCCTTGTTTTTCTCTGTACTTTTCCAAAGAAGTAGCATAATCCAAAAAATCAGGATGTGTAATTATTACAAAATCCAAATTTCCAGACAAATTTCGTAAATCATAAGGACTTTTGCTGTTAACTGACGGAGTCTTGAAATTAGTACTCGCATAATAGGTTCCTTCAGCACCCTGGAATTCTACTGTCTCATTTCCATATACTGCTCCGTAAATTAATTTTGGGTTAAGTTCATCGGTAGTGTTAAAGATTACAGGAAGTTTACTAAATTTTTGAATTTCAAATTTCTGGGCTATATCCTCCCCTTTAAATTTCAAATTGCCACTATAAGCTTCGTATTTTTTCTTATATATAACTTCAAACCAATCAAAAAAGATAACATCTTTCATTAACGAATCTCTATACATCTCAAAAGTGAAAGTATTTGAACCATCATTAAGTCCTGAAGCATTTCCTTCAAAAACCAGAGGATATTCTTGTCCACCTATCCAATTTGTATCAAAAAAAGTCTTCCCATTTAAATATACTTTTATGTTATGTTGCATACTTTTCATTTCAGTTAAATCCGCAGTACGATCAGTATACCATCCATAAATTGCAAATCTTATATCGCAATTATTCTCATAAATACGCTTAACATTAAAGCTATAATCCTTTTTAAAACTACTATTTACTTTTTCTCTTATAAGTTTTTCCCATATCCACCCGAATCCGCTCTTTGCAGGACAACTGACATCCTCTTCTACATGCAAAGTATCAATAAAATATTCTGGTACCGTTCCACTACTCGGGATTCCGGAAATACTGTCTCTTCTACCTAAGCTTCCTCCGTAAGTTAGCCAATAAACATTAGTATCCGAATAAGAATTTATAAACGCATCCCCATTTTTACCCCATCCATGAAGCCCTGAACCATAAAATAAGATAGAAGTATCGGCAAGTACAGAAATTGGGATTTCTCGCAAAGTGTCGGTACTATCTGTTACCATTTTACTTCCACCATTATATAATTTTATTGTCCTTGGGTTAGCATTCTGCATCCCAAGAGCTTTAAGTTGAGAATAATTAATCTTATAAATACCCTCTTCCTGAAGTTCAATTTTATACCACGGACCAGAATGATATTTTTCTTGAGACTTTACACGAGAGGTTCTCCAGTTCTTCGCCTGCTCATAATTAATAAGTACACTCTTAAATACAGATTCAAAAATCTTATCACGATTTGGAACTCCTTTACCTCCATAGAAATCAACTCTCACTTTTATGCGGTTATAAATCAACAAAGTTTTGTTCGTCGGATTATATCTTAAGGGATTTATTCTCAGTTTTAAAACTTCTTGTCCTCTATAAAGTGATTGTTCCTCTATTGATACAATTTTGGAGGGCCAAAATACATCTTTTGAATATATATTATTATCTCTATCATTTTCTGTGAATCCGAAAACATGAGGAATATCCACTCCAATACGCTCTCTATTCACAGAATTAACAACTCGAACTTTAACTTTAGCAGATATAGGAATCCCTATTGTAACATATTTTATGGGAAGAGCAGGTTTACCAACTTCTGTTTCTTGATAAGTATCCGAGATATATGGTACTCCATCTAAATCAGGTTCTTCAATTGTATATATAAATTCTATTCCACTTCTATCAGATTTCAGAATCTCAATATCGGTTACATAGTTTTGCTTTTCAATCCCGGAAGTAGCTCGTCTTATCGGGGTTTTATTTATAGTAGCAGAAAACAACAAAAGAACAATTAACCACATAATTTATAGTACTAACCGACAAATTCAAAATGTCAAATAAAAATAAACTTTATTGAAGTTATTTTTTAAAGTTTTTCTGCCTCGTCTATTAGCATTATTGGAATATCATCTTTTATTAGATAGGCAAGTTTACAATTATGACAGATAAGCTTATCATTTTTCCTATCATATTCAAGATCCCCCTTACATTTAGGACAGGCAAGTATTTCTAATAATTTATCATCTAACATTTTTACCTCCTTTTAATTATAGTAGGTTGACACGACAAAGGAAGTTTTATTTTTATCCAAGTCTCTTTGTCGCCTTCTACTTTTATTTTCTCACCCCATATTTCCGGTATAAATCCAATAGCTTTATTGTCCACCATCACTGCTATTGACTCTCCTTCCGGTAATTCTTTATCAAATACAAAGTCAATAATTCCATTGTCAAAACTCGCATTTACAAGTTTTTGCTTTAATTTAGTTTTTAATACTATAGGTTTCGTCGGATCTTCACACACAAAATACTCTGCTTCTTTTGAAGAATTAACATAATTAGCTTGATATAGCTCAAAATTTCCCGTCTCCAGCAACGCTTCAATCAAAGTGTCCGAAACATTTTGAGCCGAAAAAGATAGGATTATTATATTTCTTTTTCTCAATTTATATCCTACCTGATTAAACCCATATAATTCAAATCTCTCTTTTAATATTTCAGCCATAGATTTTATAGAGACAACTGTTATATCTGCATTTACGGTTAAAGTAATTTCTCTTTTTCTTGCAAGAGGATTCTCAATCTCATATTTTTTGTCAATACTTTTTACTTCAAACTCCCATTTCACAGATGTTCCTGCTTCTGCCACTATTTTTTCGATAATCCTTGATTTTGCGTTAATCCATATAAGTCCTTTTGTTTCTGTTAATCTCGGATCCATAAAGAACAAATTAGGATTAAAACTATATATATAAGTTTCCCCTTTCAATTTTTCGAATTTCCATTCTTCTACGGAACAAACTAATTTCAATGTAGCCATAGGATTTGAAAGATTTGTTCTTGCTCCCTTATTCCATTTTTTGTTTTCCCATTTATATTCTTTTTCGCCTATTCCAACTATTTTAACTTTTTCTCGTTTCCCATCAAACTCCCAAAACCCATCAACTTTTGCATCTCCTTTATTTGTTATCCCTTTAAATTTCCCTTTCATTCTTGGTTTTTCAAGCTTATTCTCAAATTCAAAACTTTGCTCTCCAAGATTCTCTATACATTTTTTTACTTCCTCAGATAAAAACGGCTTTCTGGAAAACTCCACACTGCGAGAAGCACATCCTTCTGACAATAGATAAAAGAGGACAAACATAAGACAGCAAATAGACATTGTCTGCTTTATGTATTTTAATCTTTCTAACATTTTGATATATATGTATTATTAAGTATTGAAAGTCAATACTTTTTTCTTTTTCGGATAATTAATATCCCCACATACACCTTTTATGAATTCGTCAATAATAGCAATTTCAACATAACCTCCAAAAGACCCCCTCCAAGCATCGGGACACTTTATCTTCGGGAGTGCCCATTGAGAAGAATAATCCGGATCATTAGGTTCAATACTTTTTGTACCTTTATCAGGAATGTTGGGCTTATTCGGTATAATTATTATTGTATCTTGTGGTACTTCAATACGGGCAGATGGTTCAGCATATATAACTATTGAATCTGGCAAAGATAGAAATAATTCCATTGCATAAAGCACATCTATAGTATCTGAAAACATAATTCGAAACCGCTGGAGTTTGTATTTCACTATCTTAGGATCCACTGTATTCCCCAAACGAGAAACTTCAATAGTATCTCCTGGTCGTCTGAGATATCCTCTGATACTATCTACTCCTATTGTTTCAAAAATTGAGTCTAAAGCTGAATAATTAACCGTTATACTATCTAATGGCATTGTTACAAGTGGTGTTCTTTTCGTAGTATCGGGATTCTCTCTTGGGAATAGAATTGCTCCATCCGCTATTCTTGCAGTAATACCTCCTGGGATTAATTCTATTGTTCCCTTTTCATTCAAATTTCTTATCTCTTCTGCTTTTTGCATTATTTTCTGATGGTTTCGTTCACCAAATGCTAATCCCGAAAACAATCCGATAAAAACTCCTATCATTAATAAAAATGTTAAAGCTTTTTTACACATTTTCCCTTCCTTTTTCTTTACTCGGCTTTAATTGAATTCTCTTTTACTCCTATTACATACATTTTATGTACTTCCAAACTCTCATCTGTTAATTACTTTTCTTTTTTTGTAGGAGAAATTTTTAATCACGATTTATATTATCGCAGATAGAATCTGCTCCTACACAAATTATTCAATATCTTCCCTTTTTGAAGCGCCTTTTGGAGTGCAAAAACTCTGTTTTTGCATTGCAACGACAGAGTCGTTGTACTCCATACGCATTCCATGTATTATCTTAATCTTATTTACTTTGGAGTGCAAAAGCTTGCTTTTGCATCTTTCGCACCTATTTAGCAGTAGCAAGCTACTGCACTCCATATATTACCTTAATTTTATTATTTTTGTAGGTTTATACCCTTTTGCTTTCACAAAATAAACTCCTGCTTGTAACTTTTCCCCTATTTTACAATCTTTAACTTGAGTATTCCTATCATTCTGACCACCCTTGTCATTCTGAGCGTCAGCGAAGAATCTCTCTTCCACCAACCTTCCCACCATATCATAAACACATATTTTTTTATCCCATCCGACTATAGGACTATCCGACAATAAGACCTTTGTTCCCTCAACAAACGGATTAGGATAAGCTTTTAACCTGCAATCCGTAACTTGCAATTTATAATCTGTCTCTTCTACACCCATCAAAGTATGTTTTGAGTAGTAAATGGCTCC
>JAUVIV010000105.1 GCA_030592575.1 bacterium
GTGAAAAAGAAATCATAGAGATTGAAGATTGGCTTAATAATAGACCAAGGAAGTGCTTGAATTACCAAACACCATTGGAAGTCTTGGAAAAAGAAAGGAGCGTTGCACTTGCTGGTTGAATTCAGTAGGACACAACTTTCCGTTTCTTCAAAAAAAGATTCAGCAATATTATTGGAAACAAAAAAGTACCTGAGTTTCTGATAGAAAAATATTACAAAACAGGAAATATTATCCCTTGGAGAGAAAAATTAGAGAAAGCAACCGGAGAAAAAATATGAACCCCAAAAGCCATAAATTCAAGAAACGAAATACTCTTTGCAAAAATCAATAGAAATTCGTAGAAACTTGATAGAAATTTGTTGTTTGAGAATAGACAAATGAATAAAATTTATTCTAATATTATAAATTTCTGTGTGGCTGTGAATTCTCCGCTCTTAAGCTAAACAAAGTAAATACCCTTTTTGTAGGAACACGATTTATCGTGTCCGCCCATTACTTCAATCTCATAATATCCCGCACTAACTTCTCCATCTACAAGAAGTTTTTAGCAATCTTCCTCAAAAATCTTCAAGCAAGCTGGATACTTCGTCAGAATATGAATTTCCAGGATAAGTTTCTTGAATACTCTTAAGATATAAAACAGCAGACTCCAGTCTATTCATTTTTATATAGAGTTTTGCGGTTTTAAGATCCTTTCGTACAAGTTTGTCAATGCATTTTTGCTCATATTCTTTTGCTTGAGGAAACCACTTGCTATTAGGATATTCCTCAATAAATGACTGAAATTTCTGAAGTGCTATTTTAATAATTGATGGGTCTAAATAAGACGGATAAGAGTCTTTAAAATAACACATTGCCAATTCAAAAGAAGCATCGTCTATGAATCTTGACCTTGGATATCTACTGATAAAAAATTCGTATTCCATTTCTGCTTGCTGGTAATCTTTTTTAAAAAATGAAGCTTGTGCAAGACGATATTGAGATTCTTCACTCCACTTACTACCGGGATGACGAAATATTACTTGCTTAAACTTTTCTATTGCATTATCATAATCTTCTTCTTTGAACGATTGTTTAGCAATTTTAAACACATCTTCCGGATCAAGTTCTACTTCTATCTCCTTACGAGAACAACTCGAAAAACAAATCAATGCGAGTAAAGAAAGCAACTTAAGTCCATAAAAGCTACTTGGAAATTTGTGGAAATTTGTTATTCTATTTTTCATTTCAATCTCTCCCTAATTTTTAATTAATCTCCTTTATTACTTCTTCTACTAATCTCGTGAGTTTTGGTTCTGCTTCATTTGCGGCTTTTATTACAATCTGATGTGAAACAGCTTGAGGCAAATCAGGTAAACAAAGGTCAGTTATTATTGAAATGCCAAGAACTCGTATTCCCATATGTTTTGCAACAATTACTTCAGGAACTGTGGACATTCCGGCTACATCTCCACCGATTGCTCTTATCATTCTATATTCGGCAAATGTCTCAAAACAAGGACCTTGCATTGCTACATATACTCCTTTTCTCACTGGAATCCCATTTTTCAAAGCAACTTCCTCTGCCAATTTTAGTAAATCTTTATCATAAGTGTTGTACATATCAGGAAATCTGGGACCAAGCGAGTCATCATTTTTACCTCTGAGTGGATTTTCCGGCAATAAGTTTATGTGGTCATTAATCAGCATTATATCGCCTCTTTCAAAATATGAATTTACTCCGCCACAAGCATTTGAGACAATCAAAATATCACATCCAAGAGCTTTCAAAACTCTAACAGGAAAGGTAACTTCTTGCATAGAATATCCCTCATACCAGTGAAATCTGCCTTGCATAGCAACAACCGACTTACCGGAGAGAGTACCAAATATCAATCTTCCTTCATGTGATTCAACTGTTGAAACCGGAAAATTAGGTAAATCCTTATAGGAAATAGAAACTTCCTCTTTTATACTCTGGACAAGCTTTCCGAGTCCTGTACCAAGAATTATTCCAATCTTTGGCTCAAAGTTAGTTTTCTCTCTAATAACTTTAACCGTCTCATCAATTTTTTCTCTCATCATTTTTCCTCCTATTTAATAAGAATTAGTTTTTTAACTTTTTTAATATTTCCAATGTTTAAATGCAAAAAATATATTCCACCAGGCAATTTATTTGTATTCCAGGTTACTTGTGACTGGTCATTAGTCAAATAAAAAGTTTGGATAAGTCTGCCTGAAATGTCGTAAATCGTTAATCGCGAATTATTCATCGTATAATCCTTGCAATGTTTGTTTAACGAATAACTAATGATAGTTCTTTGAGTAAATGGGTTTGGGGAAACTTCTAATTTTATACTTTGAGGTTTTGGAGTTACATTTTCTTTTATTCCAACCTGTTCTCGCCAACTACAACAAATTGAATTTGTATCTCCTTTGCTCTTTTGCCAAAATACCCATAACTTGCCTTGAGGTCCTTCAATTATATATGGATTGCTATTATAGGAGCTATCTTCTTTGCTCACTCTTTCAGAATGCCAATTTTCACCAATATAATAAGCTGTCCATATACTATAATCTCTCTTTGAAGTCCAAGTTACCCAAGGCACACCATTGTTATGACAGACAATAGAAGGCTCCAAATCTGCAAATGAATCAGTAGTTATTGCTTTCAATACATATCCTTGATAGCAGTAACTATTGAGATTTGTAATTCCATCCTCATCTATAACAACCCATACAAGCCATAATCTATTTTCAGAATCCACATCTATTACAGGATTCCAGTTATATTGCCAAAGTCCTGTTATTCGGTCTATTTCTATTACAGTATCCTCTTTAAACTCTTTTATTATTACAGTACCTGCTGTTATTATAGTATCCGGGGTCCAATAAGAATAGTGCTCTATGTAGCTAATAAAAACTGAATTAGATGTATCTGTAGTTAAATCTCCAAGCCCATAACTGTATGTCTCACCACAGCCTGAACCTGTAACTCCGTACGCCTGGATGCCCCAGAGGCGAGACCAGCAAGTATCTTCATACCATCCTATACGCAGAGAGTTATACCCCCAAGTGTCTATATGAGTATCCTCTTCCCAGCCAATAAGCACTCTACCATCTTTAGCTGTGCACATAGTTAATTCAGATGTCATACTTGTTTCGGCAAAAGCAGGAGCTCCCCATTCTGTTCCATCATAAGTTCTTGTATAGATTCCCCAAGTGGGTTCAATTGTTTTTTGCTTACAAGGATGCTCACCATAATACCAAGCTATCCAAATATTATTACTTGAGTCAACAGTAAGACCGGGTCTCCCATTCCAACCCGCAAGGTCTGATAGAAAATCAGGAGAAAGCTGTTTAGGAAGTAACCAAGTAGAACAATCAAAGAACGAACCTTTGATGCGAATACCATCCCAGCTGAATTCCTCTCGCCAGATACATAAGATACTGTCAGACTTATAAGGCACAGCAATAGGATAACTAATTTCAATAGTATCTTGAGCTATACAAATTTCATCAGACCATCCAAAAAGTAATAAAAATATAAGAGTTTCCATCTTTTCTTTTTTGTAGGGATTTGATTTATCAAATCCTTTGAACACGATAAATCGTGTCCCTACTTAATTCCCACTTAATCGTTAATTTGAATCTCATCTATTGCAGTCTTTTTGTTAACAGCTGATTCCACATTTTCCGTTTTTACACTACTATCATGATAAACCGAATTTACAAATTCTTTATCAAGTTCAGTTTCTTTCGTTGATTCTAAAAGTTCCTTGTTTTCAGAAGCTTCTTGTTTTACCTCAATGGAAGGAGAAATTTTCTCAGGTTTTGAAACTTCTTTTTCCTTTTCTTCTTTCTTCTCAACTGTAGGTAAAGCTTCTTCAGGGTTAAAAGTTTTTTCTTCCTTTTCAACTACAGGTAAAGCTTTCTCGGGTTCAGGCACTTCTTGTTTTGCTTCAACAGAAGGAGGAGTTTCTTTTACCGTTTCAACTGTAGATGAAGTTTTTTCAGGTTCAGGAATTTTTTGTTCTTTCTTTGCAGAAGGTTTTGGCTCTTTCTCAATGATTGAAAGATACGAAGTGAGAAGAGCTTTAAACTCTACAAAGAAGTGTGCTCGTTCATTTCTCAGCTCATATAACCTGCCTTTGATTTTATCAGCTTCCAGTCTTGCCTCTTTAATAATAAGTTCAGCTCCTTTTTTTGCTTGCTCTTCTTGTGTTTTCTTGAGTTCCTGCGATTGCAAAGCAGCATCTCTAATTACAGATTCAAGTTTCTCATATTTTTCAACTCGTTCAGAAAGTTCTTTATTCTCCAATAATAGTTCTTCAAGCGCATCGGCAGCCTGGTCAATATAGAACTTAACTTCTTTTGAGTCAACGCCCCGAATTACTTTTTTAAATTCAACTCCCCTTAGTTCTACAGGTGTTAGTTTCATTTTCCCCTCCATATTTGTTATCTAATAAAAATTTGTATCACAAATGAACATACTGGTAAAAACAATTAATAAACTACCATACAGATTTTTCGTGTCATCTGCAGTCAATGTTATTATATTGAGATACATAAAAAGTCAAGAAAAAATATTTCACCATTAAGAAGGACTTGCAAATTGCAGGTTATAAAAAATGAGAGCAAGCATCAAATACTTCATTCGGCTGGATTGAACGCATCGCCAAACATATAGGAATATGTCTAACCCTCATTCCCCAGAAAAAATTCCTGTAAAAATGAAGACAAGGTGCACATCTGAACTTCGGAGTAACAACTCTCACATTTTTACCCCGAGGTCCAAAATTATTCGGATTATCAGGTCCAAATACTCCAACTACCGATGTGCCAAGTACTGATGCAATATATGTAGGGCCAGAAGCATTGCCTACAAATAAATCACAGTGTTTTAAAATAGCCGCTGTTTCTCGAAGTTTAAGTTTGCCTGCAAGGTTCAAGGTTTCCGCAACAGTATGCTTCTCTATATGGCTACATAATTTTATGTCTTGTTTGCCTCCAACAAGAACTATATTAGCATTAAATTTATCTTTAAGAAGGTTACAAAGCACTGCAAACTTATGAATTCCCCATCGTTTGCATTTATTGTTCCTCCCTCCGGGATGTATGGCTACTAAAGGTAAAGAAATTCCCTTCAATATAGATTTAGCAACTTCAAGTTCTTCATTCTCTAAAAATATTTCCCAATTATCATTATCCCTTAATTTTATTCCGTCTATATTATCAATTGCTTGCAGATAGTGTTCGGTAGAATGAAAATTATTAGAACCTGCGGGATAGAACCACCAAAATGGATTTCCGTTAAAGCTGACTCTTCTTTTGATTCCTGCAAGGAGAAAAAGAAATTGAACAGGCTGGGAACATTGGATTCCTATGTCATATCCTTTTAATTTAGAAACAAGAGGAATAATTCTTTTAAATGAACCTTCTATAAATTCATCAATGTATGGATTATGACGTAAAAGCTCTATACCTCCAGAAGACCATACTAAAGCTGTTATATGAGCATTCGGGAATTTCTTGCGGAGCGTTTTAAATACGGGTGTTATAAAAATAACATCCCCAAGTCCAGGCCAAACCGAAACAACTATCTTCGGATAGTTTTTCACCTTTTATAAATCAAATGGTAAGTAATTAAATATTTCGCTCTATATTTTTATATTTTATTTAGTGCTTGTTCTAAATCGGCAATAATGTCTTTAACATCCTCTATACCTACGGAAATTCTTATAAGTCCCGGTTTAATTCCGACTTTCAAACATTCCTCATCTGAATATGAAGAGTGAGTCATACTTGCGGGATGTTCTATAAGAGTATCTACATCCCCAAGACTAACTGCAATAATACAAAGCTTAAGAGCATTTATAAAAGCTTTCCCTGCTTCTCTTCCGCCACAGACATCAAAACTTATCACTCCTCCAAAACCGCTCATTTGTCGTTTAGCAATTTCATGTCCCGGATGAGAAGTAAGTCCCGGATAATAAACTTTCTCTATTTTGGAATGTGCCTCAAGAAATTTCACAATTTCCATAGCATTTTCCGAGTGTCGTTCAACTCTTACGGCAAGCGTTTTAAGTCCTCGTAAGGTCAGCCACGCTCCAAAAGGATTATAACAAGCTCCCAAATCATTTAGCATTTTAAGTTCTTTTATCAATTTTTCTGTTCCAAGTATAGCACCGCCTATTGAATCTCCATGCCCGGTAAGATATTTAGTCATTGAATGAACAACTACATCCGCTCCCTGTTCAATCGGTCTCTGCAGATAAGGAGTTGCAAATGTATTATCCACAACAAGAGGAATATTATGACTATGAGCAATCTCAGCACATTTCGCAATATCCACTATCTTTAAAGTAGGATTAGCAGGTGTTTCTATAAAAAGAAGCTTAGTATCAGGTTTGATCGCTTGTTCAAGTTTTTCAAAATCAGTAGTATCAATTAAAGTTACACTTATCCCTGTTTTTGGCAATACCTTCATAAATTGTGCATAAGTACCGCCATATATTATGTTATCGGAAACAACATTATTCCCTTTGCCTGCAATACCAAGCATAACTCCAAATATTGCCGCACTTCCCGATGAAAAAACAAGTCCCGCTTCAGCACCCTCTAATATTGCAAGTTTTTGGGCAAGCATATCCGTATTAGGATTTCCAAGTCTCGTATAAATATAGCCCTTTTCTTCTTTTCTGAATAATCTTGCTCCATGCTCAGCATCCTTAAATGCAAAAGTAGATGTTTGATATATAGGAGTTGCAACAGCACCTGTACTTGGATCAGGATGTTGCCCTCCATGTACGATTTTTGTATTCATTTCCATTATTCCCCCTTTTCAACGAAGTTCTTAATTACAAAAATTTATAATCATTTAAAAAACTTGCGAGAGGTGATTCATCTCTCGCCATAATATAATCTGTTTTTAAACCCTGTCAATTTTTTTATTTACGATTAAGTTCTAATATCACCTGAGCAAAATGAGTTTCTTCGTTTCTCTGTAAATTTCTCTTAAGTGGTAATATCTTTATCATTTTTCCTTCCTTTTTTTCTAACCAAGAGTTAAAGTACATTTTCTTTTTTTGTAGGAGCAATTTTAAAATTGCGATTTATATTATCGCAGATAGAATCTGCTCCTACACAAATTATTCAATATCTTTCCTTTTTTTGGGAGTGCAACCCCGAACTCATTTCAATAGCTGTTTTTGTCATTGCGAACCCTTCGCTTGTCATTCTGAACCCTTCGGCTGTCATTCTGAAGCAAAGCTGAAGAATCTTTTTCAGAACAGGCTCCGTGAAGCAATCTCGATGAAATTGCCACGCCTCGATAAATCAGGACTCGCAATAACAGTTGATACATTCCAGATTTTTTTATAAGACTATCTTTCATACCAACTCATTCACAGACTTTTCCCAAATATTCATAATCTACGTTGCGACATCCATAGTCCAGCCATGCTCTCCGTGAGCGTCCACGCACACGGCTACTTTGCGAAGACGCAAAGGAGAGCAAGGAACTCTTTCATTTCTATTTATAGGAAAAGGTCCCTAATCTATCGAGACTAAGAAGTCCTTTCCACACTGATCTTCATCACTCTATACGACAATTAGACTATAAGACACAACCATAAGACTATTTGACTATCTTTATATGTAATGTCTTTAAGTGATGGTTACAATATCTGAGTAAAAGAGCAAAGGCAAGATTATGGAATTTGTGAATAAGGAAAATAGCTTTTTCTTTTTGACTCTTGCCAGAACCTTCAATAAAATA
>JAUVIV010000066.1 GCA_030592575.1 bacterium
ACCTTGGAAAAGACAACCAAAAAGAAATGTTAAAGAAGATGAGAATAATGTTAACAAAACCAAAAGTAATGATGATAAAAATAAAGATGAAAAAGAAAACCTTGAAGGTGCTGAAAATTATAGAAAATACTTGGAATCACATTTTGAACAACAATATCATTATCCTTGTTATTATGAAGCTCACCGTATGGGAATATGGTCACCTGATAACCCAGCAGACCTTTTAAAGAAAATAGGAACAAACCCCTCTCCTGCAAGAAATAAAGAAGGAACTCCTGATTTTGCTATAGCGCCACGAGAATTAGTAGTAAAAGAAATCGAAGGGCTTCTAAAAAAAGCTGCCGAACAATACCCTGCACTTAAAGGAAAGGAAGAATATATTCTTTTTGGTCCAGCTAAAAAGCCTTATGCTTCATATAAGGATAAAGAATACATAAAGTATCGTGGCAAACAATGGGATTGGCAGGGATTACTTGCACAAAAAATTCCACGCTTTGATAATAGAATAATTTCAAAATGCTCTCTTATCCCAAAACTCAATGTCTGCAAAGCAAATGATAGCTTAAACCAAGAAATTGTCTTTCTATTGCAACTTAAAAATATCCGTTACTTATCACCTAACGGAATAGGGTCGGGTTTAAATGCTGAACAAATAAATAAAATTTTCAATAAATTTAAAACTAAACTGAATATTGGCAAAAGAGATTGGGGAAAAGAGATAAAAAACAACTTGCATGGTAATGTTCATCCTGCACATCTCAAGATTGAAAAACCACGAATTGGCGGACGGGCAAGATTCTGCCGTCCTGCCCTACGAATACTAAAAGACCTTATCCTCTCTGGTAAAAATCCGCATAAGTTTTACGATGAACAAATAAAACTTATTACGAATACTGACCCTAATAAAGGTCTAATCCAAAAAGATTATGAGTTCTTACTCAAGATACCTAACGAATGGGAAAAAATACACATACCTGACAAAAGAGAAGATTATAGTTTAATGAACGAACAGGAAAGAACCAACGAAATAGATAAACTAATAAGTAAAATAAGTAATCCAGTTGTTAGGCATAGAGTTCTTACATTTATTAAGCACCTAAAAGTCTTAAAAGAAAATTATGGTAAGCCTGATAAAGTCGTGCTTGAGTTTGTCCGTGAAGATTTTATGAGCCCGAAAAGAAAAACAAAATATATCACTTTCTTGAGTCAACAGAAAAAAAAGAAAGACGATGCTTATAATAAGGTGAAAGACATATCCGCAGGTAAACTCGCTCTACGGAAAATGATGCTTTTTGAAGAACAAAACGGCAAAGATTTCTATGATTCACAACCTCTGGGATTAACAAATTTAGATAATTACCAAATAGACCACATTATACCGCGTGCCAAAGGTGGACCTGATGCTTTTTACAACCTGATTTTAACAACCGCTAAGAATAATAGGAATAAAGGAAATAATACCCCGTATGAATGGTTAAGTAATACTGCTCAGTGGGAATCCATCAAGAATGAAATTAAAAGCAGTAAAATGGGTTTTAAGAAAAAAACTTTATTGATTACAGATGACTATACCCCACTGATTGAGAAATACACTGCTCTTGCAGAAACTGCTTATATTTCTAAAATTATCCAGAAGCTTACCTGCTTATTCTTTAGCTGGGATTGGCAAACTAAAAGCTCAACAAAAAGAATTATTACTGCAACTGGTGGCTCTGTTGCGAGAACTAGAAGAATTTTTAAACTAAACAGTTTATTATACCCTTCAAAAACTGACGATGAAATCAGAGAATTAATGGAAGGAATATATAGTGGGAAAGAAAAAAATAAAAATAGAGCAAACAAAAAGCATCACGCTCTTGACGCACTGGTGCTTTCTATAATTCCAGAAATACATTATGATGATAATCAGAGAAAAGACATATATCCCAAATGGTTTACCCCACCTTTCTGTAAAAATGCACTTAACAAAGTATTTCCACATTACCATCGTTTTAAAAAACCAGTATTAGCTGAAACAATTTACGGCAAACGAATTATAAGGGAAGATGGAAAAAACATAATAAAATTTATTGCTCGTGCAGGTAAAGGTGTCAGTATAAAGGAACTATCGACATTACAGAATGCCTTTAAATATTTAGATAAAATATTTGACCCAAAAATCAAGAAGGACTTTCAAGAAAAGTTAAAAACCAATCCTTCTGAAAACAAATGGAAGAATTTTGTTGATAACTATCAATCCGGAGGTAGTAAACCAAGAAAAATAGCATTGATAGAATCTGATAATAAAGACAAGTTCAGAGAAATATCCAAGGTAAAAGGACAATATTTTATGGACAAGAAAGAACATCAAGGACAGATTGTTTATCATGACGGCAAAAAATGGCAGGTTGAAGTGGTTCATACTTATGAGTCTAAATACCATAAATTAAAGGAATTCAGAAAGAAGTATAGTCAGGTACACTTTTTTAACTCCCTTTGTTCAATTGAAATATTGAACGATATAGTTAGTAAAAGAATATCTAAAGGTATTTATATATTAAGAACGATAAAATCAAGAGGCGAGGTAATATTAGAACCATTTGATGGTTCAGATAAGAAAATCGGAGTAAGTATTAAAATCTTGATGGAAATAGGCAAAGCAAAACGCATTGAGCACAAGGATTGAATAGAGTGTCTTATTATGTCATTCATATCCTGAATCATTCCAGCAAACTCAGTATTGACCGTGGTTGTCTTGTTTGCACTTCTCCTGACCAACCAGAGAGAAGAATTCCTAAAAGTGATGTGCTTGGAATAATTGTTGCCGCACACGGAGTTATCTTTACTGCAGATTGTATCTCTAATTTACTTGAAAATAATTGTGTCATATTACATTGTGATAAAAAATACAAACCTATTGGAAAAACAGTCAGACTGAACCAAATTGTACATAATGACATTTTTGGAAGACAGATTGAAAGGCAGAGTGATTTTTATAATGCCTTGTGGAATAGATTATGGCGAACCAAAGTATCTAATCAAGCAAAATTACTTGATATATTAGGAATAAAACACCTGTTGTGGAACTTACTCAATCAACAGAAATACGACGAATCCCATCTTGCAAGATATTACTGGGGTTATTATTTTCGGCTTTTTAAAAATCACCCTAAAATTAGAGAACACAGAAAAGCCAATCATCCAATAAATCAAATGTTAAATTATAGCTATGCAGTAATGAATGCAATCATCCACAGAAGCGCCATAATACATGGTTTGAATACTCAACTCGGAATTCACCACAAATATAGATTTAAAAGTGACCCTTTGGTCTATGATTTAATAGAACCACTCCGACCTATTTGTGAGTATATGCTGGCAAAATTTCATATTCAGAATCCACAAAAACCTATACAAGATTGGCTCAAATATATCGCTAATAATTTAATAAATTTAAGAGTAAAAACCAAATACGAAAAAACTATAAAAATGCTTTACGGTATTGACAGATATGTCTCTTCTGTGACTAATTGTTTTAACACAGGCTCTCTAAAAAATCTATTTTTAATAGATTTATCTGATATAATTATTGAAAAACACAATGAAAAGTAGTTATCTTATGGGATGGCTCATTGTTATTTTTGACTTGCCTGTTACGACAAAAGAAGAAAGAAAATTAGCAACAAAATTTCGTAATAATCTGTTAGATAGAGGATACTTAATGCTTCAATATTCTGTTTATGCAAGATGTGCAGTTACACTTGATAAAAAAAAGAGCTTAATTAATGAGTTACAAAGAATTAACCCGGAAACAGGTAATATCCAGTGCATATACATTACTGACGCTCAATGGGGACAAAGCATAATCTTACATTCAACAAAGAAAATTAGCAAAAGGAGCACTAAAAAAGCTCAATCTCTGGAAAATCAACTACAATTTTGGTAAAACATAAAAAGAATAATCTGACGTAACTGATTGAACAATCAGAGGTCCGATTTTCTCCTTCTTTTTAAGACGCCACAAAATGAGTTTCTTGATTAATCTTTACAAAAAACAAGCTTCTAAAAATTATTTTTACCTAACTTAAAATGGTCTTTTCAAAGAACTCATTTTTTAGTGACGTCAAAACTCTGGTAGAAAATGGTATTTCTTCAATTACCTTTTCAAAGAACTCATTTTTTAGTGACGTCAAAACATCCCTTGCAAACTTCTTTGATGGTTTTCGCTTTTCAAAGAACTCATTTTTTAGTGACGTCAAAACAGCTTCGTAAGACATTCGAGTAACTTTAACTTTTCAAAGAACTCATTTTTTAGTGACGTCAAAACACGATTTCTAAATTACCGGTAAGTTCTAACTTTTCAAAGAACTCATTTTTTAGTGACGTCAAAACATGTAGTTTTCCAACATTCCTTTTCTGTAACTTTTCAAAGAACTCATTTTTTAGTGACATCAAAACTTATAACTGGAACTTATAAAAATCCTACTGCTTTTCAAAGAACTCATTTTTTAGTGACGTCAAAACTTGTAACTGGAACTTATAAAAATCCTACTGCTTTTCAAAGAACTCATTTTTTAGTGACATCAAAACAATAATTTAAGTTTTTCATTTGTCAAGAACTTTTTCCTATTTTTGAACTGTCTTCATAATTCTCCCTCACGAACTCTAGAGCTTCTTTATGGGTTTTGCATTCACCACTTATTTGTGCTTCCTCAACTTTTTCAAGAATGGATTTGAATTTCGGTCCCGGTTCCAAGCCAAGCTTAATTAAATCATCTCCTGTAATTAGTCGCTTGAACCTCGGACGCTTAAGTTCTTCCCACATTTTAATTCCCCTTTTTGCAAGTGCAAGCAATTTTTTCTCTCCTCGTGGTCCTGAAGCAAGTGCATCCGCATAAGCAAGCAAAAATATTTGAGGAATGTAATTTCCGACATCTCTTACAAATCTAAATATAGCATGCTCAGTAGGAGCAATTTGCCTACCTCTACCTGCCAAAAGATGAGGTCTCATATGATATTTAATAAGAGTTTGAATAGTTTTAAATTCATTATTACTCAATTTAAGTCGTTTGCGAATATCTTCAAGTAATTCAACACCTTTTTTTTCATGCCCATAAAAATGAACTTTACCATTTTTGTTTGAATAACAATATGGCTTACCAATATCGTGCAACAATCCGGCAAGCTTTAACACAGGTAAAGACATCTCAGGAATTGCCACTATACATTCATTGATAAACTTGTAGCGTTCCTCAATTTTCTTCACCGTTAAAAGTGAGTGATAAAGTAAATTACCTCCAGGCTTTCCTTGAGGAACTTTTTCCATTGCAATAGTATCAGGAATTATAGCTTGAAGCACTCCAATCCTCGCCATTTGCCGCAATGTCCAATAAGAATGCGGAGAACCCAAGAGAGTAAAAAGCTCCTCTCTTATTCGCTCCCCAGCTATTTTAGAAAGTAAATCTTTATCCTCATTCATTTTATGAAGAGTATTTGGAGTAATTTTAAATCCAAGAGTCCCTTGAAACCTAAATCCTCGAAGTATCCTCAGCGGATCCTCAATTAAAGAAGATGAAGAAATCATAGATATACGTTTACGTTCTATGTCTTTTCTTCCCATAAATGGGTCAAAAATTTGAAATTCAGGAAGTCTTGCTGCAATTGCATTAATCCTGAAATCTCTACGAGCTAAATCTTTCTCAATTGACTCCATAGACGTAAAATCAAAAACTATATCATTTTGCGTTTTGCATTTTGCATTTTGCATTTTACAAACTACTCTTGCTTCATCATTTTTGGCATCAAGCAAAACAAAAGTTCCTTTTATTTCATTAGCAAGCCAATGAGCAAATTCAGATGCCGAATCTTTTATTACAAAATCAAAATCTTTAACAGGAAGTCCAAGAATTGTATTGCGAATTGCTCCACCGACAAGCCAGGGTTCTTTTGCCTTCATAAGCATTGGAAGAAATGATTTAAGCTTGGCTTTTATTTCTTTCATAGAGAGGTATTATAATAATATCTTACAAGAAGTCAATAATAATATATTTGACTTTCTATGAATTTCGTGCAACTCTTGAATATGTTATTAAAAAAGTTATTACGAATATTAGACTTTCTTAAAAATGGGACCTAATAAAAATATATTTATTGCTATCTCTCTTGCAATCTTCTCTTCTATGCTGGGAGTTGGAATTGTATCTCCACTTCTTCCAATTTATGCCAAAACTCTCGGAGCTACAGGAATTCAATTAGGTATAGTATTTGCAGGGTTCTCTATTGCTCGCACCATTTCAATGCCAATAATTGGCAAAGCATCTGATAGATATGGAAGAAAGCTATTTATCTGTATAGGGCTTCTTATATATGCTTTTATGTCCATTGGATATGTTATTTCAAAAACTATTCCTCATCTTTTACTCGTAAGATTTTTGCAAGGATTCGCTGCCGGAATGATTCTGCCTATCGCCACAGCTTATATAGGAGATATAGCTCCAAAAGGAAAAGAAGGGAAATATATGGGGTTGTTTTATTCTTCATTTTTTGCAGGTTTTGGCGTAGGTCCAATTATAGGAGGAACTATAAGTGATACTTTTGGAATAAATTTTGCTTTTTATTTAATGGGAAGTCTTAATCTTATTGCTTTTTTTCTGGCATTATTTCTTCTTCCAACATCAGAAACTCACAAACCCATACCTCAAAAAAAATCTTATCTTAAAATGTTAAAAGAAAGCAACATAATAAAAGGGCTTTTCAGTTATAGACTCTCAATTGCATTGGCAAGAGGTATATTTGCTTGTTTTCTCCCAATTTTCGGTGGTATAAATCTTGGACTATCAAGTTCAGCTATAGGAGCTCTAATCTCAATAAATATAATTTTAAATAGTATTTTGCAAATACCAAGTGGAAGATTAGCAGATAGATTATCAAAAAGAAAATTAATTGTAATTGGAGCAACTCTGGATGCTGTCTGCTTTTTATTGATTCCACTAATGCACAATTTCTCAGAGCTTTTATTTATATGCATTATTTCAGCCAGTGTTCGTTCCATTCCTATTCCTTCATCAGCTGCTCTTGCCATAGGAGAAGGCAGAAAATACGGAATGGGCTCCAGTATGGGAATATTCAATATGGCTATGAGTATTGGAATGGCTGTCGGACCTTTCGTTGGAGGATGGATTACAGACGAATTTGGAGTAAAATTTGTATTTTTATTTGCTGCCTGCGCTGAAGTTATTGGAGTTCTCTTATTTGCTAAATTTACACGTCATTAAGAATACCACAGATTTATACAAAACAAAAATAATCACCGCAGAGACGCAGAGGAATATAGTGGAACAGGATATCAGAATATCAGTTGGAAGGGTATCAGAGAAACAGAATATCAGATAAGAAAAAAAAGTCTTTAACCACAAATTTTTACAAAACAAGAATTTTCACCACAAAGACACAAAGAGCACAAACAAAAATCAAAAGAGCACAAAGAAAAAACTTGACCACAGATAGACAAAAATTGAAAGATTAAAAGATTAAAAAAGAGTTAGCAATTTTAAAATCTTGTTTTTTCTGCGTTAATCTGCGTTCTGAAAAAGAATCCGCGTGTATCAGCGTTTATCCGCGGTTAAAGGATTTTGAATCACAGATTTACACAGATTGGAAAGATTACCACAGATTGTATAACCTAACACATACTTTGCAACTCTATTTATTTTTTTGAAGTGTAGGAGCAGATTTTATCTGCGATAATATAAATCGCAATTAGGAAATTGCTCCTACATAATTTATACTACATTCAATATCTTCCACACTGACCTCCATCCGACTATAAGACTATAGGACTATCTTTTATAGAGCTCAGGGTAGATTCTCTTTCTCAGTTCTTTTATTCCGAGGATTACTCTGGGACCAGGTCTTAAAATAATATTCGGGTCAATATCTCGGTAGATTCTATTTTCCTTTACCGCACTCACAAGCTCCCATCCAAGTCGCTTGGCTGGATTACTTCCCGGATGAGTAGTTATTATTACATTCGGATTGGATTTAACTACGAATTCAGCACTCACAATCGGATATGGTTTTTTGATGTGATGAGCAACATTTATACCGCCTGCAAGAAGAATTAGCTCATCCAAAAAACTCCCCTCTCCGCAAGTAACAAGCGGAGTATCTGAAATTTCAATCAAAACACGTCGTTTCTGTAAGGGCAATTCGCAAACTGCCCCTACAAGTTCCTTTTTTAAACTATTGACCAAAGAATCGGCTCTGTCTTTTACATCAAGAAGTTCACCAATCTCAAGAATTGATTGATATATCTCTTGCAAGTTTTTAGGAGAGACTATTCTAATCTGAATCCCAAGTTCTTTTAACTTGCGCCAAAGATATTTTTGTTCTCCTCCAGCAACAAACACGATTTCCGGAGACTGTGCAAGAATTCTTTCAAGATTCGGAGAAGAAAAACTACCGACTATAGGTTTGTTAATATTCGGTGGATAATCACATTGAGCGACTACACCTACAAGTTTATCCTGAGCCCCGAGTGCATAAATTATTTCAGTTACCCCCGGAACAAGAGAAACTACTCTAAATACAGGATGCTGGTTACTTGATACTAAAAGAAGAAATATATGGATTAAACTAATATTTGCAATCATTTTTTGAGTTTTAAATTTTAATATTGTATATCATTATCTTTAAATTTTTAGTCGGAACATTAGAAATATATGTTGCAAAAAACCTTTCACTCCTATTGACTTGTATCTTGGGCAAAAACTTCGTATTCCTTCTATCAATTCTTTAAATTTAGGATATGTCTCATCTAATCGGAAACAAACCTTCCCCCCTTTATCAGTGACCAAAAGATATATATCAGGATAATTTAATATACGATAATCCCAATAATATATATAGAAATTGTAGTCTTGCTCGTTGAACTTTTTTGATTTCAATAACCATCGCAAGATTAAACCACCCGATTTATAAATTAATCCGCTTGAGGTTATAGTAAATGTAGAGAATATTGTATAAGCAAAAAAATCAAGAAATAAAATAAGGATAATATACATTGCTATTGTATTCCAAAAAAACCCCCAAATTATACATCCATCAGCTGAACACACATCTAAAGCACCTCTTGAAAACACATAAAGAATTCCTCCTACTATCAGAACAGGAATGATGAATGTAACTTTATAAAATAAATGATAGCCGAAGACTAAAGGTTTTTTATTGTTTCGCATCTTATAAGTTCTATATTAAAAATATATTCGCTTTGTTTATCATTTTCATTCATACTTGCATATCACTTTAGCTTCAAGTTTTTTCTCAAAATAGTTTTTAGAAGAATAAGTCGGCTCAATTATAAATTCAATTCTGTATTCTCCGGATTTAACCATTTCTCCTTTATTATCCTTTCCATCCCATACAATATTATGTTCACGAGAATCAGCGTTGGAAAAAGGTATGAAATCTCTTACTTCCTTATTATCCTCATCGTATATTTTGCCGGATATATTAGCCAATTCAGTCAAATACAAAACTATCGTAACGCCTTTTTCTTTTGGATTAAAAATTGATGGATAACACCCTTCTATATATCCATCTACTCCAATCCAAAAATAACTTATTGCCTCTCGTTCAACTACAAAAACTTGCCCAAATCTTTTCCATATTGTAATACCTCTTGGAGATATAAATTCTTTGCCTCCAGGCTGAAGCACTTTTACGATATATCTTAAGTATCTGTCAAATTTATGTAAGCAATTATTTAACTTATCTGTAACCCAAATATTTCCGTAATAATCAATTGCACAATCTGAAAATTCACAATCCTGACCAAAATCAGAGCGTACAAGCAATTTGCCATTCAAATCAAATTTTTGAATACGCTTTCCAGCATCATCAATTACTACAAGAAATTCATCTTTATAACGAGACCAACGTTCTCCCTTATCTATAACAGCAAGTGCAATAGGTTTGTTTAATCTTTTTATTTCTTTTAGGAAACCACCCTCCTGTGCAAAGACTTGAATTCTATTATTCCCACAATCAGCTATCCATATTTGCCCTTTTGAATCAACTACAACATCACAAGGATGGTCAAATTTAGATGTATCACATCCAAATTTTCCAATCTCAGTTACCCATTTCAAATTTTTTTCCACAATTTTATTTTTAAGATGAACCACTCGATGATTTTCAACATCTGTTACATAAATATTTCCATCAGAAGTTGCAGCAATTCCCTGGGGCCACCAAAATTCTCCACACTTACTGCCAAATGCTCCATAAGTTTTTATTTCTTTTATAGATTTGTTATATACAATTTGATTTGCCCAAGAATTTGTGCAATAAACAGTAAGCTCATCATCGTCTTTGTGAGTTTTCGGATCATCAAGAGCTTTTAATTTACAACAAGCAATTCCCTGCGGTTGTTGAAATGAAAGTGCTTTGCCAAAAATTAATTTCAATTCAAAAGGTGTAGCACGATTATACCCCATCGTATGTTTAAATGATGGACGAACAAGAGTTGTGGGGTTTTTGATAAGTTGAGGAGCGGTTAAAGGCAAAACAGAAAGAGCAAAACTTAAAATCAAAACTGGGAAATTAACCATAATTCGTTAAGCAGAAATCGGATAATCATTCTGATTAACAAATAACATTCTATTAGAACGATTTGGCACAAGAACTATCTTAAAAGAATAAGTTTCTGGACTTTTAAATATTTTCCATATTTCAATCGACAGAAATAAATTCCGGAAGACAACTCTTTATTATGAGAATCTTTACCATCCCAAACTATTTTGTGAGTTATAGGTTGTGAACCTATACTTGTATTTATGGAATTAGAAATTGAAAATTCTAGAACAAGCCTACCGGCAAGATCATAAATCGCTAATCGGGAATTATTAGATTGAGATTTACCAGCTTGATAAATTGCTTGATCAGCAGGTAATGAATAGCTTAAAATAGTTTTTTTGGTAAATGGAT
Source organism: bacterium (assembly GCA_030592575.1). GTDB lineage: Bacteria > Hydrothermota > UBA3073 > JACQXS01 > JACQXS01 > JAGMCN01. Next base: position 10,966 of record JAUVIV010000066.1, read on the forward strand.
TCGGATAAATCTGAAACCTAAAATCCGCAATCCGTATTATTGTTTCTATTCCAATTAATGAATCATATTTCTTTTGTGCCATATCTACATTATATTTTAAGTCATTTAAACTGTCTCCTCCCAAAATAGCAATCGCAACTACAGTATCCTCCCCAATCCCCAAATTAAAAGGTCCTGTTGAGGCAACAATTCCCCAGTCAGCATCAATACCCGGATTTGGAAAACTCAATGCTCCATTAAGAAACTTAATTTTAGAAGAGTCCTGAATATATCCACCATTGGTAGAAACATAATTGAAATAACTTATAGCGCTAAGATTAGAAGCAAAAGTTGGGTCAAGCAACGAAACCCCCACACACTCATCAGCAAAATCACTCCACTGGTAAACTAACCTACGAAGAGAATCACTTCCTACATTATTAGCTCCGTTCAAATCAAAATCCATAAATTGCCCAACATACAATCCATTAACTGCAGCAGGACCATTATTTTCTATAGTATATTGCATTATTACAAAATCATTGTACGGCGCATCTTGCCACGCCCATGATTTCTGAGTAACAGTTATTCCACAAGGTAATGGATGCCTATAATCATCATACTTTGCCCACCCATCTTGATCGGAATACTGATTATCTCCCATTCTCAATTTACCATCCTGATTCGAAAGTACTATCCAATCTCCTGGTCCCTCATTACTATAATCACGATTCACTACATAATTTGCCGAATTACCTACCCACAAAGAACCTATGTAGAGTAAGTTGTCATTAGAATCAGGATAACAGAATCCACTTCCGGAACCACCTGCTGACTCTTTTCCACATATACCTTGGCAAGTTACAGTAAATTTCACATTTCCTATATCGTGATCTGCATATATTACACCCGGACGTCCAGTCTGTATAGTAAATGAGTCAATCCATTCCAAACCCATACTATTAATACAAAGTTTGAATTTTACATTTTCACCCATTGGTGTACTTGAAGAGAGAGAAAGTATATATGGAGCTCCTGCTTTAATTTCACCAGATACAATATCTCCAAAATCAACCAATGAATCAACAAATGTAACATAAGAATTATCAGTACGAAGCTTCACAAGAACATCAGTTGCATTTCCTATTCCTTCATTTTCAAGAGTTATAATTAAATCTATAGCTTCTCCAGCATCCCAATATCCATTTGGAATAGGAGCAATTGAATCATCAACTTCATATTCTCTATACGCAATAACCGGAGCAGCAACTACAATATGTATTGAATCCGTCCACACATTACTTGAATCATCTGTAATATTTAGTCCAAATGATATAATATGACCATTCGGACATTCTGTTCCTACTGTAAACTTATAAGCACCACTTGAAAGAGCAGTATCTCCTGATGCAATATTTCCATAGCTCTGAATAGTATCTGATAAGTTAATAATAAATGAATCAAGTGTAGAGAGCATAGCTTCTACTCCGTACGAAGTTTCACTCCCAACATTCTTTAAAACACACAAAAGTTCAATGGCTTCACCCGGATTGACAAAACCATCCCCATTACCAGCAGAATCCTCAATTATATGACCTTCACATAGCACATAAAAATTCTCTGAAGTTACCACACAATCACCAATATATGTTTCTAAATTATGTCCGGTTACTGTAATCTGAAGAGTACAAGATGAAGTATTGTTCATATTCATAGTTGTTTTCCCACTTAAGTCTGTATATTTTGCGAAAACACTATCTCCTTTAACACAAACTAATGCTCCCTCAACGGCATTACCTCCATCTTTTACAGTTATTTCTAAATTATGATATCCCAAAGGTATAGCTGATGAATACGAAACTGTAATTGGATGTGGTTCATCCCAGTAAATATCCACACTTCCGTCTCCCATAAGGTTATACATCTCAAAATATCGACGAGTCATAGAAATATTACCAAAATAATTAAAATATAATAATTTGCCTTTATTTATTATACCCATAGCCCAAGTAAATTCTGAATCAAATGCCGCATCAAACATTTTGCATTGCAAAATATCATCTTCAAGCCATAAAGAAGGAATTGATGAAGCAAAACTTGCTATTGCTCCATTACGATTAACCCGAATCCAAGACTCAGAAAAACATTCTGTTGCTATATAATTTCCAGCAAAACAAGCAAAAGTCCCCATAAACGGAACTTTATCTAAATTAGATAAACTATGAACATCTGATGTTGAGAAAGAAGGACCTTGCCAACCACCTGTTGAGCTATGTCCTGAATAGAAAACCCATGACCTACCTTCGTTTAAAGCTGTAGCAATCGGTGTTCCAGCACTATAAAATCCCCAGAGCGAATCACATGTCATCCCATAAGAACGACATTTTGCCATACAATACGAATGCGTCCCTTCTGCCATTTCATGATTAGTCCCATCAGATGAAGCAACAAAATAACCCTTATTACACCAATTTGTACCTTGTGTCCATTCGTTTTTTTCATATCTTATAGTCTTGTCAATCAGTTCATCAAGCTCAGTCTCTGAGGTAACAGAAAATCTGGAAACATCAATATCAGGAAAGTAATCATTCGTATCCATTGTACCATAATATAAATCTGTTGCAGGATTATCCATAGTCCCACCAATGAAATAACCTATGCTATCAACATCTCCCACAAGCAATACAAAACTTGGAGGAACCGTGCAGGTATCGTATGCTTCTTTAATATAATTTCTGACAGCAGTTGTATCTCCACCACCAACTTCTGATAGTAAAGCTACTTTTACAGAATATCCTTTCTGCCTTTTCCATTCAGCAAATGGAGTAATAGCATCATTCCAACTGTCAGGAGTAATGATAAGATAATTTATTGGCAAGGATAAGTTTTTATACGTACTTTTATAATAATCATAATTCACGATAATATTTTCAAGTCTTTTTTCATAAATCGGAGAATAATATCGATTTAATTTAGCATAAGTGGCTCCCCAATTCGCTCCAGTCCATTTAATTTCAACTTGAATATCTTTTGCAACTCGAATTATATTTTTTGCAGGATTATACGAAACAGGATAAATTTCAAGCAAAGCAATTCGGTGCCCTCTTATTTCACTAATTTCTATGATTTTTGCTTTTCTGTTAGGCAAAAACTCATCTCGCTAATAAAAATTTCAATACCAAGTAAAATCAGGCTAGAAATTTTGAATTTTAAACC
>JAUVIV010000081.1 GCA_030592575.1 bacterium
AATATTTTATTGAAGGTTCTGGCAAGAGTCAAAAAGAAAAAGCTATTTTCCTTATTCACAAATTCCATAATCTTGCCTTTGCTCTTTTACTCAGATATTGTAACCATCACTTAAAGACATTACACATTATCCTTTTTAATATATGTGCCATATCTTAACCCATCTGTAACAATAAGTCTTTGACAATTTGATTTTTCTTTTGCATATCCTTGTGCTTGACTTTTCGCTGATAAACAGGAGTTTCCTTTTTTCTTTGCTTCGACAACAATAGAAAGATTTTTGTCTTTTCGTGGAAGTTGGTCAAATAAAGCGATGTCTACTTTATTCCATTCAACAGCCATTTTTTGTGGTGTCCAACCTAATGCACGAAGGATAGGGATAACTAAATATGATATTGTTTCAAATTCGGAAGGAACTACTTTGCTGTTTAAATACCATTTTGCAATTCGTCTTAATTCTTCAAATTCTCGTGTTAATATTTCAATTGAATTACTTGAAACTCCTTGTGCGAAAAGGTATTCAGCAATTTGATTCTGACTAATTATTTTTCCTGCTTCTGGTAACTCTGGAATTTTCCTTTCAAATTTTTCAATTGGGATGTCTAATTTTGCTAACCAATCCCTTACAACATTAGAAGTCATCTCTTGTGTTGTATCTCCTTGTTTTAATGTATAAGTTTTAAATTTTTTCAAGCCGTTCCAAATCCATCTTACTCTACGAACGTGTTGTAAATCCCATCCATCGACATCTCCAAAACATTCAAGCCATTCATATTTTCCAACAATTTCACCAACCCCTAAAATTTTATTTGTTCCTAGTCTAAGAACAACTAAATCCCCCTCTTTCATTTGTTTTGCAAAACGCCAAATATCTGTACGCTTTCTTGAAGTCCAACCGTGTTTTTTTAGTATTTCATTACATTCAGGATATTTACCTGCATATCCTGGCCCATTTTAAATTACGTCCCATTTTAAACAGATTTTTGAATAGTTTCTGTCAGTGTCTCCACAGGCTTGTTGCCATATTTTTTTGTTATCAATGTTCATATAGGTTCTTTTTTAAATATACTACAACAACATTATATGTATTGTACTCTAAATTTATGTTGCTACTACAGACGGTTATTGCAGTTTATTGATCTATTCAATTTCTTCTGTTAAATCGATATATCTTGTAAGTCAAAGTTATTTACCAATAATCAATGGCATTCCTGTTCCTTTAGTTGAGGTTGGCATTATTACGAAAGTCGTATTCTCGCTATTAGCCAAGTCTTTATATATTGTAATTGCTTCGTGTTGAAGATAATTTGTTGTTAAAGTCCTGTTTATTATTTTCTGTGCTTCAGCTATTCCCTTGGCTTCTACAACTTTTACCTCAGCTTCTTTTTTTGCCTTACTTAACACAAATTCCATTTTTTGTGATTCTTGTTCAGCAGATAATTTTTCGTTAATTGCTGCTGTAATTTTCGGTGGTAGAATCACATTCCGAAAAAGAGCTCTGTCGCAAACAAAACCCTTTGCACTCAACTCAGTATCTATTATTTTTTGAAGCTCAAGAGCTATTTGTTCTCTTTTCCCTGAATAGATAGCGCTGGTTGGGTATTGAGCTATCTTATCTCGGATAGATGTTCGGATTACCGGACGAAGTATCTTGTTTTCGTAATTCATTCCAATGTTTTCATATATCTCTGGTGCTTTATCCGGATTTATTTTATACCAAACCGTAAGGTCTAATCCAATTAACATACCTTCTTTGGTTAAAGCTTGTATTGCATCATCTATATTTGCCTTTCTACCTTCACCTCTGATGCCTGACATTGTGTATTCTTGAAGTCGAGTCGGTATTCTTACAATGCTCATAATAGGATTCTTGAATCGTAATCCTGAATGAAATACATTCGGTTTCACTCTCCCTAAAACCACACCAATACCTACTTCTCCCGGGCGAATAATGAACAGGCAAGAAGCCAGAAACATAACAACTCCCAATACAACACATACAATAGAAGCAACACGAGTTCCTTTTAACATATCCTCATTTTCTTCCGCTTGAGCAGTCTTTTTGAGAACTGATGCAACTATAAAACCAATAAAACAAACCACTGCAAGAAATAATGTATTCATTTTTCCTCCTCTTTTAAATAAGTTATCAATTACAAAAAATACAATCTATTAAAGAACTGCTTTTCATATTCTTCATATTTCTATATTAGAATTGCTCTTATCTTATTTCCTGCCTTTCCTCTTGTCAAATCTTTTTTTATTAAATCTATTTCTGCTGGCTTATTATATCTATTTTTTTAGAAAAAAAGGTTTGAAAAAAATGAATAAAACTTCAGATAATTTATCTCTTGACATTTCATAATTGACTATTACGTTGTGGATAATGGCAAAGACACAGGATATTAAAAAGGGTGGAACTCTAAAGTTTGATAACGAATTTTTTACGGTTATAGATTTTGCACATATTAAAATTGGTAGAGGGGGTGCTTTTGTTCGCCTGAAATTGAAGAATGTGCGTAGTGGAACAACTATCGAGAAAACTCTAACAGCTGGTGAATCGATAAAAATTGCAAGACTTGATGAATATTCAATGCAATATATTTATAAAGAAGGAGAACTCTATTATTTTATGAATCCTGAAAGTTATGAGCAAGTATCTTTACCATCTAAATTACTTGAAGATGTTAAAAAGTATTTGAAAGAAAATGAAGTTGTTAAATTTATTAGCATAGAAGAAGAAATAATAGAAGTTAGACTTCCAAATTTTTGTGATCTGAAAATAGTAGAAACAGAACCTCCTATAAAAGATGCGAGAGCATCCGGAGGACTTAAGCCAGCTACACTTGAGACAGGAGCAAACATTAGAGTTCCTCTATTCATAAACTCTGGCGAAATGATTAGGGTAGATACACGAACTGGCAATTATTTAGAAAGAGTAAAATAAATTCAGTTAGTAATTAAAATCCACAATCTTTAAATCATAAAATGATAATTAATGGGAAAGACTTAGCATCTCAAATTGAATCTGAAATAAGAGAAGAGATTAAAACTATTGGAATTCCAAAGTTGGTAGCAATAGTTGTTGGGGCAGATGAAGGAACAAAATCTTATATGCGAAGTATCCAAAAAGTGGGGGAGAAACTTGGAATAGAAGTCGAACTTGTTGATTTGCCAAAAGAGAGTAGCACAGATGAAGTAAGAAATGTAATCTCTGGTCTAAGCTCTCAAAAGGATGGAATTATTGTTGGGAGACCTTTTCCTTTGCATATTGATGAACAGCAAATAATTGCTTCAATCTTGCCAGAAAAAGATGTTGATTGCTTGCATCCTATTAATTTAGGTCTTCTCTTTCTTGGAACTCCAAGATTCAGTCCTTGCACTCCTCAGGCAGTTATTGAAATTTTAAATCGTACAAATACTACAATATGTGGGAAAAAAGTAACAATAGTAGGCAGAAGCAATATAGTAGGTAAACCGTTAGCAATGATGTTGAGCAAACGTGGAGTTGATGCTACTGTAACTGTCTGTCACACAAAAACTCAGAACCTTTCTGTTCATACAAGAAATGCAGATATATTAATAGCGGCAGCTGGGTACCCCTGTCTTATAAATGCTGAGATGGTAAAATCCGGGGCAATTGTGATAGATGTTGGAGTAAATCTTAAAGATGGCAAACTTGTAGGGGATGTGAATTTTCCTGATGTTGAACCAAAAGCAAGTTTAATAACTCCTGTTCCTGGCGGAGTCGGACCTATTACTACGCGTATTTTGATGAAGAATGTATTACTCGCAAAACGTTTATCATCAAAGATTTGATTAATAGTTTTTCTTTCACAAAAATGATTTTCTCTTGACGAATATCTCATAATAATATATAATTTACCAGTAATTTTCATAAGGAGAAAGAATGAAAAAATATGATAAAATCAATTTATCAAAATGCTCGGGAAGATTAACTTATATAAGAAAAAAAGTATTGGGATTGACCGGTGATAAATTTGGTGGATTGCTTGATGTGTCGCAAGATACAGTGTCAATGTGGGATAGAGGGCGAGTTCCTAAAGGGAAATTACTCTCAAGAATAGCTGAACTTGGTGAATGCTCAATTGACTGGATATTGAATGGTAAAGGCAGAGCACCGAGTGGTTATTCTAATAAAGTATTTGAGCAGATGGATTTAAATGCAATAGGGAAGAGGGGTGCGTATTTAAGAGATAAGGGATTGAAATTATCACGAAGAGAACTTGCTAATAAACTTGAGGTTCAAGAAGCCCAGATTTTAGGTTATGAGAGAGGAGAACTTCAATATCCGAAAGAGATTTTATCCAAATTTTCTGAGATTGCAGGAGTAAGTTTTGACTTTCTTGTTTTTGGAAAGCGAGAACCTTCGGAAGAATTAAACTCAAAGGAAAACAGGATAAAGGAAATTGAGCAGAAACTTGAAGCTTTAGAAAAATTTATAGAGAACGAATTTAAAATAAGGAAAATTCCCAATAAAGAGGAAGTAATAATTTTGGATCTCATTAAACTCAAACCGAAAGTTCCTGTTGTTGCAAGTATTCCAAACAAATATCCAATAGAAATAAGAAGAGAAGATATAATTGACTGGATATTTACGGATAGTGCTTTGGCAAAGAACGACAAGGAAGTATTTGGAGTGCAGGTTAAAGGGGATTCTATGAGTCCTGAACTTTTATCGGGTGATTATGTTATAGTTGAAGTGCAAGCAGAAGCAAATGTAGGAGATTTAGTCGTATGTGTAGTAAATGGCGAAACAATGATAAAAGAATTTACAACGCGAGAAAAGGATATAATTTTAAACTCTATGAATTCCAAATATTCTCCAATAGTAATTACATCTGAGGATAATTTCCAGATAATAGGCGTGGTCTATGGAATAGGATTAAGAAAATTGAAGAAATAAAAATAATTTGGCAAAACACTTTTAAAAAATTGACAAAGAAGTTGTAAGTAATAAAGTAAAGATAAGTTTAGGAAATTTAATGTATGTTAATTTATAACTTTTTGTTGGAGACAGAAAAAATATAATGTGTGGAGTAATTGGAATATACGGAGATAAAGAAGTAACTCCTGCTTTGTGGCTTGGTTTAATTGGGTTGCAACATCGTGGACAAGATACAGCTGGAATAGTAACTTATGAAGATGGGAGATTCTATTTAAAAAAAGGAAAAGGAACCGTCCAAAATTTTTTTACATCAAAAGATTTAAAAAGATTAATAGGTGATGTCGGAATTGCTCAAGTGAGATATCCCACAATTGGTGGAGGCGATCCTGAAGATGCTCAACCTTTTTATACAAATTCGCCATTTGGAATAGCAATGGCACATAATGGAAATGTAGTAAATTATCAAGAGCTTAAAAAATGGTTGCTTCATGAGAGACGAAGACATATAAACACAAGCAATGATGTGGAAGTAATTTTAAATCTATTTGCATCTGAGCTCGGAAGAGTGAGGCAATCTTCATTGCTCCAAGATAAAGTCAACACAATATTTGAAGCAGTTGAAAAAGTAATGGAAAAAGTGAATGGAAGTTATTCATGTGTGTGTTTTATAGCAGGAGAGGGACTTTTGGCATTTAGAGATCCTCATGGTATAAAACCTTTGAAATTCGGATGGGAAGGGAAGAATTTTTGTTTTGCAAGTGAATCAGTAGCATTAGATACTCTCGGATATTCTGAGATGCGAGATGTGAAACCAGGAGAAGCCATATTTATAGACATTAACAAAAAGGTGAGTTCAAAAATAATTAAAAAAGCGGCTCCAAGACATTGTATATTTGAATACATTTATTTCGCTCGTCCTGATTCAATAATGGATGATGTTTGGGTATATGAATCAAGATTTAAACTTGGAGAAGAACTTGCAAAGAAAGTAAAAGCTCGGAGGATAAAAATAGATGTTGTAATTCCTATTCCTGATACAGCGAGAACTACAGCATTATCTTTGGCACAAGCATTGGGAGTTCCATATAGAGAAGGTTTAATAAAAAATAGATATATAGGTAGGACATTTATAATGCCACGTGAAGGCAGGAAAATAGTACAACATAAGCTTAATCCTGTGAGATGTGAAATAGAAGGTAAACGTGTATTGCTTGTGGATGATTCAATTGTAAGAGGTTCTACATCTCGTGCAATATTATCTCTTGTAAGGAAAGCAGGTGCGAAAGCAGTATATTTTGCAAGTTCAAGTGCACCCTTAAAGTATCCTTGTTTCTATGGAATTGATATGCAAACAAGACAAGATTTTGTAGCAATAGATAAAAGTGTTAGTGAAATACAAAAGGAAATAGGGGCAGATGCACTTATCTATCAATCAATTGAAGGAATGTTAAGGTCGGTTAATCCTGATAAATCATATTGCACTGCTTGTTTCAATGGAGATTATCCAACACGGATAAGTCCTGAAGAAATAAAGCAAATTGAAGAAGATAGAATGAGCTAATCGCCCCTGTAGCTCAAAGGATAGAGTATCGGTTTCCGGAACCGACGGTGTGGGTTCGAGTCCCACCAGGGGTAAAAATTCAAAACCCAAATCTCAAAATATAAATAAGAATTTAGAAATCCAAAAGTGTAATTTATTCGTAAAGAACAAATATTTCTGTTTCTCCTGAAGGAAGTTTTTCTGCAAGAGGAACTCCTTTATCATCAAATCCTAAAATTCCATAATCAGAAGAAAGTGTCTCTTCTTCAGGAATAAAATATCCGTAGGCTAATCCACCTGGAGATCCATGGATTTTACCATTTTCAGAATTAGGAGATTGGTTTTCAGGTCCTTTCTTTGAAGTATATTGGAATAATGTTATATCTTCAGGGATTATAGATTTTCCTTGATAAGGATTTACCGGAGGAATATAAAACTTTTTGAAATCTTCTAAAGATTTAGGAAATTTTCCATCATTATATGCTGCATAATTTTCAATAGCCATTCGGAGTGTGTACATATTTACTCGTACGAGGTATCTTTTATTTATCTTTTCTTTTGCTTTATACTGTGGGTTACCAAGTAACCATATTAATGTGCCTACTAAAATTACAATTAAAATTTCAAGCCCTGGAAAATGAAACTTTTTCATATTTTATCACCTCAATTTTTGCCTCTTTTAAAATTTCTTTTGCCCATTTATCAGAATATCCTTCTTTATACACGATTTTATTTATCCCTGCATTTATGAGCATTTTTGCACAAATAAAACAGGGGTAATTTGTAACATAAATAATAGCTCCATCAATACTTATTCCAAATTTTGCAGATTGTATTATTGCGTTTTGTTCTGCATGAACTGCTCTTGATAGTTCTTGTCTTTCACCAGAGGGTATTTTTAACTTGTCTCTGAGACAACCACCAAGTTCATCACAATGAGCTAATCCGGAAGGTGGTCCATTATATCCTGTAGCAAGTATTCGCTTATTTTTCACAATAATGGCTCCAACAGACCTTCTAAGACAAGTAGATCTTTTTGCTACAAGTTCTGCGATTTCCATAAAGTAATTATCCCACGACGGACGCTCGTTTGTATGCATTTTTTTATGGATCCGGATTAGGATTGACAGAAAGTCCAGCCGGCTTAAAAATATTATCTACTGTAAATAAAACATTACAATTAGCATCAAGCTTTACTACTTTACCATTGGTACGATCAGAAGCCCAGCAACCATGATCTAATGGGTCTGCCTCTACTGCGAAAGGAGTAACTTCGGTTGTTTCGCAAAGTTCAGTTCCATCTTCTGAAAGCTTTACTACTCTGTTATTTAGCTCATCCGCAACCCAACAACAATGAGTATATGAATCAACTGATACACAAGAAGGTTGATTAAATCCAGTAAAGTATTTTATATTACTAATAGTTCCATCTGAAGGTATTTTTGCCACTCGATTATTTCCAAAGTCGGCTACCCAACAACAATGAGTGGATTGGTCAACATCTGCCCAAGATGCATTAAATCCAGATAGTCTGAATTGATAAGTGGTTCCTGAACATAAGAATTTTGATACAGATCCATTTCCTGCTTGATTAGACTCAATGCTCCATAAAGCTTGTTCTCCAATGTCTATGGCAATTACAATTGGAAAAGTAAAAGAACTAAGACCAGTGTAATCTATTGTCTTGAGTATAATAAAAGTCTCATCAACTTTTATTAACTTTTTAGTAAACATAAAAACATACCAACAATATCCATTTCCATCTATACAGGGAGCAGATGCATTTGCATCTTTGAAAGTATGTTCCCTTGCAGTATCACAAGCAGGTGAAATCCTATGGACTCTATTGTCGTAAGTACTTGCTTCCCAGCACCATCCTGTTAGAGGGTCCACATCCAGTGTAACTGGAGCTAAAACTCCTTTATCAAATTCGCAAAGTATTGAGCCTTTTGCACTGATTCTTATTACTTTTGCATCCCCATTTCCAGCTACCCAGCAAGTTCCGGCATCTCCTTTTACCAAAATAGAAACCGAATCTGACCATTCTGATATGGCGCTATGTTCATCCTTAGCCCTGGCTTTTACATAAAATGTTCCAAGTCTTGTATATATATGTAATGCATTTCCTGAAGTACCGCTTGGAACCAAGGTAGTCCAGTTTGATATTGTTCCATCACCAAAGTCAAACATATATTGAACATTGTCTCCATCAGGGTCAGTTGTGCTTGTTGTAAATGTACAGGATTTATCTGCATAAATCCATGAAGGTCCGGTGGGTGTTTGAGGTTTATCAGGAGGTTCGTTTGGCGTAGAAGATGTAGTGAATCTCCAGATAGGACCAGCTGACATCGTATGTTGGTCTCGAGCTTCTACTTTCCAATAATATACTGTTCCGGTATCAAGTGTAGTTGGTAATTCATATAATACAGTTGTTGTGTCGGCTTTACTGGAATCTATCGTTGTAAATGGTAAGCTTGGAAATAAATTATCCTTGTCAATATATATTGTGTAAGTAATTATGTCTTCATCCGGATCACCACTTATCCAGCTTAAAGTAAGTTCGGTAGAGATATCAGTAGCATTATCCGGTGGAGAAGGATTATAAGGAGTAACGGGTGGATGATTTCCCATTCCCGGACAGATTAGTAAAGACCATACATCAGACCATTCGCTCCATATATTTGGTTTTCTGTATTGTACTTTAGCTCTCCAGAAATATTCTGTTGTATCCGTATCTGAAAATTCATATTCATATCTTGAATCAAATAAACTGTCAGTAATATTAACAACAAATGAAGTAAAAGTTGCTGATTTGCTGAGTTGAAATTGATATTGTTCTTTACCCGGTACTTTATCCCAAATGAAAGGTGTTTCTCCTGTACCTAATTCTTTTCCATTTTGGGGATAAGTTAGAGTTGGACCTCTTGGTGTTGGTGGTGTAAAAGGATTATTAAGTCCGCATCCCATAAAAGAGAGTAAACAGTAGGTAGTAAATATCAAACAGGGCAAAAGGAAAATCCAGAGACTTCTTTTAAATTTTTTATTTTTCATTTTTTCCTTCTTCTTTTGTCTCTATTGTTTTCTGTAGACTCCCATAATTCATATCCTATTCCTAACAGGTAATATCCAAAAAACATTGAATACTCTTGACTTTCTGCCTTTGCTCCGAGTTGCATAAAATCAATTCCTATATTTAAAGATATTGGTTTAAGTAATGGAGATACTTCCCGATTTTCAAGAGGTTTGAATCCTAAATTTACTCCGTATTCCCAGAAATTTCCATCTGGAACTATCCCAAAACTAAGAAATGAATTAATTTTAAGCACTTCATTTATTAGATACTTTCCTTTTAATCCTACATAAAATCCTGTTCTTTCCTCATCTATGGGGCCTGAGTATTTAGTTCCTGATAATTCACCGTATGCTTCTCCTGCAATGTCTATTCTCAAAATACCTGATTCGCCGGCAATTCCAAATTTTCCAATATTTCTCCTGTAAAAAGGACCTGCTTTAAAACAATTTGCTCCAAGTTTCAAGTATATGTTTCTATCTTGGTCATCGCAATTAAGAGATGTGTAGAAGTTATCCATTGAAAACCCAAACTCTGATGATTCTCTCCATTCTTTGCTATACTCAATAGTTGGTTTAAAGAAAATAACAGATACAGGAAGGTCTGCTACCATTTCTCCAACTCTTGTAATATAAGAGGAGTTAAATGACATAGTAAGTCCATTCACGAGGAATAATACAAACAAATTCATATTTAGTATTTATAAAGATTGGAAATTTTTACTCCCTTTACTCCAATTTCAATCCATATCTCCTAAAGCGATGCATAAATGGGAAAAGCACCACATAATTCTTTAACATCTTTTGCTGCTTTGTCAACTATTTTTTTGTCTTCAGGATTCATTAAAACTTCATTAATTAGTTCGCATATTTTTTTCATTTCTGATTCACGCATTCCACGAGTCGTAACGGCAGGTACTCCTATTCGCATACCTGATGTAACGAAAGGACTCTGTGGGTCATAAGGAATTGTATTACGGTTTACCGTTATTCCTGCTCTACCAAGAAATTCTTCAGCATCTTTGCCGGTTATATTTTTGTTCCTGAGATCCACGAGTAAAAGATGAGTGTCAGTTCCTCCGGCTACAAGTCTATAACCCAATTTGGTGAATTCAACTTCAAGTGTTTTTGCATTACGTATAATTTGTTTCTGATATTCTTTGAATTCGGGTTGTGCTGCTTCTTTGAAACAAACCGCTTTAGCTGCAATTGTGTGCATATGGGGTCCTCCGTGAATTCCCGGGAATACCCATCTATCAACATTTTTTGCCCATTTTTCTTTACACATAATCATTGCTGACCTTGGTCCTCTAAGTGTCTTATGCGTTGTAGTTGTTACTATATCTGCATAAGGTACAGGCGAAGGATGAACTCCTGCGGCTACGAGTCCTGCTATATGAGATATATCTGTTACAAGATATGCACCGACATCATCGCAAATTTCCCTGAATTTATCAAAGCGGATAGTTCTTGGATATGCTGATGCACCTGCAACAATAATTTTGGGATGCTCTTCTCTTGCAAGTTTAAGCAAAACATCATAATCTATAAGTTCGGTTTTAGGGTCAACTTGATAATGCACGATGTTAAACCATCGACCTGAGAAGCTTACTTTATGACCGTGTGAAAGGTGTCCACCATGAGGAAGTGCGAGTCCCATTATGGTATCTCCAAACTTTGCAAGTGCAAAATAAGCTGCCATGTTTGCAGGAACTCCTGAAAGTGGTTGGACATTTACATGTTCTGCTCCAAAGAGTTTGCATGCACGCTCAATAGCAAGTTCCTCTATTTGATCTACAAACTCACATCCACCGTAGTATCTTCGGCGTGGATAACCTTCTGCGTATTTGTTTTGCAGAAGAGAGCCTTGTGCTTCAAGAACAGCTGTAGATGGGAAGTTTTCAGAAGCTATAAGTTCCAGATTATTTCTTTCCCTTGTAAGTTCTTTTTGAATTGATGCATAAACTTCAGGGTCAAAACTTTCAATCTCACTTTTAGATTTATTATTTGACATAATATTTCCTCCTTATTTTTGATTTATATAAAAAATATATAACTTGGAATCTTCAAAAGTCAATTTTTATTTTTGCAAAAATTAGTTGATAATTTTATTCATGGGAATTTTACAGAGTCTGTAAGTAAATTATGAAACGATTGAAACAAGAAAAATTTCTGTCAAACTAGAAAATATCTTACTATTTAAGACTAATACCACGATTTATTGTGGTGAAAACTAATAACTAACTCTCCATAACCGTTTTAACGGTTTAGAATTGGAAACAGTTCTTTTTAACACCATAATGAATTATGGTGTTAATCTTTAAAATAAAAAAAAGCTTGTTACAATTCCTATTAGAGATATATTTGGAAAATATTGTTTAAATCCAATCTTTTGTTAACTTGTCAACTTTAGACATCACTGAATTCAACCAGCAAGTGCAACGCTCCTTTCTTTTTCCAAGACTTCCAATGGTGTTTGATAATTCAAGCACTTCCTTGGTCTATTATTAAGCCAATCTTCAATCTCTATGATTTCTTTTTCACT
>JAUVIV010000038.1 GCA_030592575.1 bacterium
CATAGCTCCTACCATCTTCTGAAAATGCGTGTTCTCAAGAGTGCCACCATACATAGTCCAGGTAGTATCGGCATAAGTTACCGGAATTTGTCCAAAAATAAATAATGTTACTAAAAATTCCATTTTTCCCTCCTTTTTTCATAATATATTTCAAAATATGTATTTTGTCAAGTTTTTATATATTCTTCTTGGAGATAAAATTTTAGAAATTATTTATTTGAGAAACTCTCGAATTTAGTAGAAAAAGCTGTTCATCAAGACAAGTAAGATACTCAATTAGTCAAGTAAAACAACCATCGAAAGCATTTTAATAAAGTATAGTAATTTATTAGTGGAAAGTCGTCTTCTGTAAAACAAGAGATGCTAAAGCTCTATAGAGTCTTCTTTTTGGGGACCTATAAATATAGCCATCATTTTTACCCCAAGTAGTTCGGAAATTCGTTCAATATATCGCTTAGCATTAGTTGGAAGGTCTTTATATTTCCTTATGTTTTGAGTTGGAGTCATCCATCCAGGAAGAGTTTCATAAATCGGTTCTAAAGTTTCAAGATTAGCAGAGTTATACCATTGAGCATCCATATCCTTATATTCTTTACAGATCTTTATTTCAGGAAGCTTATCAAGAACATCCAGTTTAGTTAACAAAATTTGTTTTATATCATTGACCATCATAGCTCTATGCAAAAGCGGTATATCAAGCCAACCACATCTTCTCGGTCGCCCGGTAGTAGCACCATATTCTTTTCCAAACTCTCTTACTTTTTTCTCAATTTCGGGAGACAACCTCGTAGGCAATGGACCTTTGCCAACTCTTGTAGTATAAGCTTTTGTCACTCCAATCACTTCATCAATTCTCGTTGGAGATATACCAAGCCCACAACACGCTCCACCTGAATGTGGATTTGATGAAGTTACAAATGGATAAGTTCCGTGATCTATATCTAAAAGCAACCCTTGAGCTCCTTCAAGCAATACTTCTTTGCCTTCATCTATCCATTGATTAAGAAGCACAGCTGTATCAGTAACAAATGGAGAAAGAAACTTACCAAAAGATAGATATTGCTCATAAATAGATTTGAATTCAAGATTAAAAGAATTAAAAATTGAAAGATTATGTTTGAGTTTTTCCTCAAGAATCTCAGGAGATAACAAATCCATAAGTCTTATACCTATCCGAGTACATTTATCTTCATAACAAGGACCTATTCCTCTGTGAGTTGTTCCTATACTATTGTTGAGGTCGTCTTTTGATTTATGATAAGGCATAACAATATGTGCATAAAGAGAAAGAAAAAGACGATTCTCTATGTTAATTCCTTTTTGCTTAAGAACTTTTATTTCTTTTATAAGTTCCTCAGGATCCAGAGCAACGCCGTTTCCAATTATACAAAGAGTATGAGGATATATAATCCCTGATGGCACAAGATGGAAAACAAAAGGTTCTCTGTTTATATGAATAGTATGACCTGCATTTGCTCCACCTTGATATCTTGCTATTACTTGAGTATGTGGAGCTAAAAACTCAACAGCCCTACCCTTACCTTCATCTCCAAATTGGGTTCCTACAATAACTCTAACCATTTTATAAAATCATAAATACTGAACTACTAAAAGCTCAACTTCATAATTCATATTTCTAATATGTTGTGTTTCCGGAAATTATATAATAAGAAGGATTAACTTGCTTACCTATAACACAAACTTCGTAATGAAGATGTGGTCCCGTTGATATACCGGTGTTCCCCATTTTCGCTACAACTTGTCCTCTTTTTACAGACTCACCGATTCTTGTTAAAGCTTTAGAAAGGTGACCATATCGTGTCTTATACCCAAACCCATGTTCAATTTCCAGAAGCAATCCAAAACCTTTACCATACCTTATATTACTAACTATTCCATCTGCAGTTGCATATATAGGAGTACCAACTCTGTTTGCAATATCAATCCCTTTATGAAATTCTCTTCCGTATGGTCGGTATGGTCGGGTTCTCCAACCAAACCCAGATGTAAAAGCTCCATGAGCGGGCCAAATAGAAGGAGTATGAAGAAGAAGATTTCGCCTTTGTTCAATACCTCCTTGTATTTCTTCAAAACTCGCAGATTCAAAGTCAAGTTTCCTATGAAGTCCCTGAATTGCTTCTTCTATTTCATCCGAATAGTAACTTTCTCCTCCAATACCGAGTTTCCTAATATCAGAATTTATATCGGTAAGCTTCCACACAAGACGCTCTTTTTTGTCTAAGAAAACAACGGAATCTATTTTTTTATCAAGTAAGTCCATTTTATTTTTTAAATTATTTAAAGCTAATTTAAGTATTCGTGAATGATTCTTCTCCTTAATAAATTTAGCCGATTTAATATCCGCACTCATTGATAGAAAAGCAATTGATAGACTCACGAAAACTACTATCCCGACTCCAACACTTCCGGCAATAAGTTGCCATTTGCTAATATGACACCACTTATTACCAATTTTAATTGTCCAGTATCGCATTGTTTACAACAATTAACAGCTAACTTAAAATATGTCAAGACATATTTTTGAGATTGTGATTTTCCAATACAAATGTTCTATATAAATTTTCAGGTAAAATGTCCTCTACTAATATAAGAAGAAAACATCTTAAATCCCAGTTGTTCTAAAATTTCAACAATACCATTATATCCTATATATGAGTAAGAGATTTTACCATCTTTGTCAATTATATAATGTATGGGAAATTGCCCTCCTCTATATTGCCCCGCAATTTCTCTTGCACGCTTACTACTATCCAGAATAATAGGAAAAATTATGTTGTTCTCGTTAATAAAGCTTGATACAAATTCTTTTATTTTCTTCTTTTTCTTTCTTATATTTAATTGCTTCACTTGTATAGGAAAGTGTTTGAGCATTATATAATGTTTCCATCATTTGTTGATAAAGCACTTCTCCAGAATTAGCACTTATAATAAATAAAAGAAATTTTAGCATATTAATCTCCTTTTTGATTTACCAATAAAAATTCATATCTTATTTAAATTACTATTTTTCCCATCCTATATTAAGTGTACAATTGTAACTATGTATTAGAATCAGAACAACTAATTTGTAATCCCTGTTTTGAAATTGGCTCGTGGATTTACTTTAAGAGTATGAGGAGAATTTTCATTTTTATCAAAATAAAATTGAGCACATAACGCCACCATTGCTGCATTGTCTGTGCAGAATTCAAGTTTTGGGAAATATACTTCTACTCCGGTATGATTGAACTTTTCACGAAGTCTAAGATTTGCGGCAACTCCCCCAACAACTCCAATCCGAGAGATTTTAAACTCTTCTGATGCTTTAAGTACTTTATCTACCAACACATCACAAACCGCCTCTTGAAAGCTTGCTGCAATATCCGGAAGTTTAGAATCATCATCCAATAATTGACATTTATTTTTGAGATAATACAATACTGCTGTTTTCAAACCACTGAAACTAAAATCATAGCCCGACACATTAGCTCTTGGAAATTTTATTGCTTTTGGATTGCCAGAACTTGCGAGTTCTTGAATAGCAGGACCACCCGGATACGGAAAACCAAGCATTCTTGCAACTTTATCAATTGCCTCACCAGCCGCATCATCTAATGTTGTACCTATTAATTCATATTTCCCTTTTTCTCTTACAACAACAAGTTCTGTATGTCCACCGGATACCATTAATGTAATAAATGGAATTTTTAATTCTTGATCTGCAAACAGAGAGAAAAGATGAGCTTCAAGGTGATTTACTCCATAAAACGGAATTTTAAGAACATAGCTAAGTGCTTTTGCAAATGAGAGACCGACAAGTAAGCTTCCAACAAGGCCAGGCCCGTAAGTAACTCCAATTCCGTCTATATTATCAAATCCAATTCCATCAATTGCTCGCTCTACTATATTATTAATGTTTTTAATATGGTCTCTTGCGGCAAGCTCAGGAATAACTCCTCCATATTTTGAATGAAGAATTTGAGATAATACAATATTGGAAATAATTTTGTTATCTTTTATGCAAGCCGCACTTGTGTCATCACAGGAGGTATCTATCCCAAGAATAGTCATAATGACTGAAAAATTACAAACACGGAATCCGTACTAATTTTTATACCTTCTGGAACCTCAAGTTTTACTTTTAGTGTTTCCGGAAGCTCCGGAGGAACAATTATTTCTTCTGTAGTAATTTCGTTTATTTGATAAACACTACTTCCACCTAAAATTTCTACCCTTTTAGGAATTATTTTAAATTTATACTCGGATTTTGAATTTGGTACCACTTTTACTTCTCTTCTTACTTCTCTTTCAACTCGCATAATAAAACTTTTTGGAATAGGTACTGATGCTATTTCCATCTTAGATTCATAAGGAATAGAAACATCTTCTTTTTTCAAATCTATTCTTTTCCATCCAAGATCTGTTTCTGATAAATCTAATACTACTCTGATAGAACGTCCAAATCTTAATAGTTCTTTTCCTTTCCCTCTTATTTTTATTTTCACAAGTTTTGGGGGTTGTTTGGTTAGAAGCAATTTTTCTGGTAAATTGACACAAGCAATAGGAATGTTGATTGTTTTTTCATATCTCTTTTCAGTGGTAACATGAAACCAAAGAAGAAGAGCCGTAAGAAGAGAAAGGATTTTTATCCCAAAATTACCAACAATCCATTTAGACATAATTAGAAAATAAATTTAACAAGTTGGAAAATTACAGATTGAAAATCATATATGAATCTACATTCTTCCATTCTCAAATCTTGCAATTTTCAAATACTGGGAGGCAGGGATTCGAACCCCGATACCAGGATCCAGAGACCTGTGTCTTGCCATTGGACGACCTCCCAATTATTATAAATGTGCTTTATTTTATTTTGTTTAATTCTATTTGTCAATATTTTTTATCCCGAGATAATAAATATTCGTCTTTCCTTAATTCATTGGCTAATGCCACTAAGTTTTTTAAACTGGCTTTAACCTCTTTCCATCCGCGTGTTTTTAATCCACAATCAGGATTTATCCATAAAAGTTCGGCAGGTAATACTTTCAAAGTTTTTTCTATAATCTGACGCATATCATTTATACTCGGAACTACAGGCGAATGAACATCCCAAACTCCTGGACCAATCTGTCGTTTAAAGTTTATATCATTAAAATATTGCAAAGTATCACCTTTACTACGACTTGCCTCAATTGTAATGCAATCAAAATCCATTTGCTCAATATACTCAAGTATTTCGCCAAATTCCGAATAACACATATGAGTATGTATCTGAGTTTCCGGTAAAGACAAAGAACTGGAAAGTCTAAAGGATTTTATAGCCCAATCAAAGTATTCTTCCCAATCTCTCTTTTTTATGGGAGTTTTTTCTCTAAAAGCCGGCTCGTCAATTTGAATAATTTTAATTCCGGCTTTTTCTAAATCTTTGATTTCATCTTGTAAAGCTAAACTAATTTGATAAGCAATTAAAGATAACGGAATATCATTTCGCACAAAACTCCAGGAAACAATTGTTATAGGACCTGTAAGTATAGCTTTGACAGGCTTTGTGGTAAGTGATTGAGCAAATGCTATCTCATCCAGCGTTAAAGGAGCTTTTCGCTTCACATCGTCATAAATAATAGGAGGACGATAACATCGTGTCCCATAAGAAATAATCCATCCATTTTTGGTAGTAGTAATGCCTTCCAGCTTTTCAGCAAAAAATTCAATCATATCACTACGCTCGAATTCTCCGTGCACCAAAACATCTAATCCTAACTCTTCTTGAAGTTCAATTAATTCTTTGATTTTTATTTTGATAAATGATTTATACTCATCTTCAGATATTTTACCAGCACGAAAATCCGCTCTTTTCTTTCGGATATCTGGAGTTTGAGGAAAGCTACCAATAGTTGTTGTAGGAAAAAGTGGCAAATTCAAAACTTTACTTTGTAGCTTTATTCGTTCAGGAAAAGCAACCGCTTTTTTAAAATCTTTTTCTTTTAACTTTTTAATATCCTGAGGTATTTTAGGTTTGAAATCTTCTAATTTTTTTATTGTGGGCTCTCGTTCCTCAACTATTCTTCCAATATTTTTTAATTCCTCAAGTTTTTCAACTGCAAAAGCTAATTTTCCTGAAAGCTTTGAGGGAAAATCTTCTTGTTTCACCGATATGGGTAAATGGTAAAGGGGTCCTGCATTAGAGATTTCAATTTTTTTGACATATTGGGATAATTCTTTTAGTAAAGTAAGGCAGTATTCAACATTGGTTCTTAAAACATTCCTACCATCAACTATCCCTGCAATTAAAATTTTATCTTCAGGAAACCCATATTTTTTTATTTCACCTAAGTTATCTTTACCATGAACAAAATCCAATCCAATAGCTTGTAGAGGCAAGTCATACAGTGTTTTTAAACAATCTACAGAGTCGTAATAAGTAAAAAGATTTATTTTAGAAAAAAGCCCTATTTCATTATACACTTGCTTAAACAAAGAAAGTTCCACAGGAGAAATTTCCATAACTAATGCAGGCTCGTCAATATGTACTTCCGGAAAATCTTTTATTATCTCTTTGTATATTGCTCCTAATGCAAGCAAAGAGTCCCCAAAATCTTTAGCTTTAAGATTTTTGCTTAGTTTCAAGAAAGTAAAGGGACCTATCATATAAGGAATTCCCTTTTTATGTCTGGTAAACGCTTCTTTGGGTTTATTCCATAGCAATTTGAATTTGGATGGAGAAAAGCCATTGGGAAATTCGGGAATAAGATAATGGTAGTTAGTATTGAACCATTTGCTTAGTTCTAAAGCATTCTTTCCCCAACATAAATCATAATATTTTTCAAGAGTTTTATCCGTCTCGGTTGAATAAAGCCCAAGCATCAAAGCTGTATCCAACATATTGTCGTAAAAAGTCATCTCCCCCACTGGAAATTTATCTACATTGTTCTCGTATTTAGCAATAACCTCTTTTTCTAATTGAAAAATTTTTGCAGTAAGTTCTTGCTCTGATATTTCCTTTTTCCAAAAACTTTCTATACTCTTTTTATATTCCCGATTTCGCCCTAATCGCGGAAATCCATAAACATAAGTTTTCATATTATAGTTGTGATTATGGGTTATGAGTTTTCTCTCTGAATTCTTTTTCAGGAATTCAATGTACTCCGTTTCTTAACCTTTTGTAGATTTCTTAATTTTTTGACTTTAAACCTTACTATTCTATTATAGAAAAGGTTATAAAAAAGTATATAACTTAATAAAAGTGTAATTAAAATTAGTGGTGAGCGAAAATACACTATTGCTAAACTACTAATAAATATATTGGGCATCCACAAATATACAGATGTTTTCCAATGAGTTTTCGTAATACGTTGATAAATCAGCATATGCAAGTGCAACCTATCTGATTTCAAAGGATTTCCTTTTCTCACCATTTTTTTCCTGTACACAGAAAATATAACCTCCCATACAGGATAAGCAAAAACAACAAGAATAAACCAAGGTGATATTTGAGGATTTCTATTCATAAGCAATATAGAAATATTTGCAAGCATAAAGCCAAGAAAATACGCTCCTCCATCTCCGAGGAATATTTTTCCTTTTGGAAAATTCAACACAAAAAAGCCCAGCAAAGAAACTCCTAAAATTCCAATTATCTTAAGGATTTCAACATCGCCAACAAGATACGCCATTAGCCCCAAAAAACTTAAAGCAATTAAGGATATCCCTGAAGCAAGCCCATTAAATCCATCTATAATATTTATAGCATTGGTCATCCCCATAACTGCAAATACTGTAAAAGGAACTGCAATTATCATTGGAAGAGTAATTATCCCTATATCTTTTATTATATTTCCAAGAAAGAGCATTCCCAGAATAGGAGAGATAATTAAGAGAGGGAATCTTATTTTAACTGGTAAATCATTTCTTATATCTTCTATTTTCCCGACTAAAAAGGAAGGCAAGCTTGCAACTATCAAAAGAATGCCTATCTTATAGGATATTAAGGCAATTAGACTACCTATAAGGATACCTATCCCACCGGCTCTTGGAATAGGAGATTTATGAAATCCTTGTGGCTTAGTATCTACTTTATCTATAAAAAGATTACATTTGTTAGCAAAGCAGACTACTACGCACTGAATGACAAAACTTATGATAAAAGCAAGTAATATTTTCCAATTATATCCCATTTTCACCTATCCTTTTTTACAAGAACACAGTCATGACATGTTCCTACTTTAATTTAATAGCAAAAACTATACCAAAGTCAAGATAAAAGATATGCCTGTATCTTTATATAGGGAATCATTGATAGATGGATAAAAACCTTTACTCTCATCAGATTGAAGCAGAGACTTCAACCAACCTGTTATCTCATATAGAAGAAACTCCGTATTTTTACAAAGAGAGATAAACGATAGAAGTTTAAAAAACTATTGAAAAATAAACTATACCTGCCTTATTGTATGCAGTTGTTGCAAAATCAGTGCAATTTTTACAAAATACAACAAAATCTCCTGAAGACTAAATCATATTAAGAAAAAAGACTATTATACAATAAGAGCGTTCAATTGAACACCCTTACCAATATTTTTGTAACAAGTTAACAATTTTATATTTTTTTTCAAGCGTTCCTTCAATCCACTTATAAGTTTTAGTAAGTCCTTTTTCTAAGCTTACTTGTGGTTCCCAGCCAAGTATTTTCTTGTTCAATGTCAAATCGGCGTTCATCTATGATTGAAAGTCAAGTGCTGAAAAATCTTATCGTAAGGATTTATTTTTTCATAAACAGCATAAAAATCAATTTCTTTTTTTCTTTCCTCAAAATCAGGTTCTTTTACTTTTGATGTGTTTAGTAAAACATTTTCAATTTTCTTAATGTTTGAAGTTTTGAGAAATGCAACTTTATTAAAAATTTCAGGTGTTGGATGACCTTCCAATTCATGTAAAATTACTGTATCCGACAAAAATGAAGCCGTGAAAATCATTGATGAATAGTGTGTTAAATAAGCTGTACAATTAGGAAATTCTCTTGTAAATTCAACATTACGTAATTCTTTAAAAGAATCATAAAATTTAATATTGCTACGAGGGTGTAATTTAATAATAAATTTTTCAATTTTTGAAGCTATTGTTTTATATTCATTCATTAATTTCAAAAATGCCTTTTTGTTCATTCTTCCGTCTTCAACTAATGTTTGTGCTATATAGCAACATGCCTTTTCTTTCTTTTTTGCTCTAATTTGTGGTATTAACAAAAAATCGATAGGGGTAATTAACACCATTTTGTCATATTCAAAACCAAATTTTTCATTCCAAAACTGCTTGTAAAAGTTTGAATAAACAAAAACTTTTTCTGGACGTAATAATTTATTATCTAAAAGCGAATTTCTTAATGGTTTCCCTCGAAATAAATATTGTAAGTATTGAGCAAAAACTTTGAAAAAATTTCCATTTAATATTTTAGATAAACTATTTAAAGCATAGAGCATTTTAATGCCTTTGTGAAACTTTGATACTATTGCTGATACTTTATAATAAACAGATTTGACTTCAAATCCTTGTTGTAATTTGTAAGTAGGAATATTTAAAGATTTCCCGATACCAATCCATAACTGGTCAAAAATTCTGTAGCCATTTATGAAAATTAAATCAGGATTATGAACTATTAGGAATTTTTTGATTCTATTATGGTTTAAGCTATTGAAAGAAATGAATCTATATTTATTTTCTTTTATTATTTTATCAAGTGATTGTTTCTCAACCTTTTTATCCGTATAGCTTGATATATCTAAAGAAACAAAAAGAGCTTCAAAGTTTAGGCTTTTTTTTTGAAACCAATTAGCTATTGGTAATAGATTTTTAGCCAGTACGGTTGGACTTGCGTCTAAAAAAAGGACCTTCATGACTTATTTTTTCAAGAAACAAATTTATTCATTAATTCTCTAGCCGTATCTCCCATAAATAAAAAATCAGTACTAAAGGCAATAAATTTATATCCTTTGTTTATCGTATCTTCTAACATTTCAGCATTTGGTGGTACTACATGATATCCCATAGGAAAGTTTTTATCCAGACAAACTTGTTCTACTTTTTTCAATGCTTCTTTTACTTCTTCTTTATTATATTCACCCGGATACCCCAAAGAACCTGACAAATCATACGGGCCAACGATAATCCCATCTATACCGGGTGTAGTTATTATTTCTTCAATATTACGCACACCTTTAATATGTTCTATTTGGGCAATAATAACCACACTCTCATGCAACCAAGTTTTATATTTTTCAAAACCAACTCCGTAGTTTTGTGCCCTTGATAGTCCAACTCCTCTTTTTCCTTCAGGTGGATATTTGACATATTTAATCGCTTTTAAAGCATCTTCTTTGCTATTAATCATCGGAACAATAACCCCATCTGCTCCTGCATCTAATACCTGTTTTATCACAACCTCTTCATTTTTGCTTACTCTAACTAAAGCCGCAATATTCTTTGATTGAATAGTACTAATAAGAATTTGAATAGTTAGCGGATCAATTAAATTATGTTCAATGTCAATTGTCAACCAATCAAATCCTGCTGTTGCTAATACTTCAACAACTGATGGGTGCCCTATTGTTACCCACGAACCAATAGTCAACTCATTATTTGATAATTTTCTTTTTAAAGTTGTATTTTTCATAATACTTAAGGTTAATTTATATTGGCAAAAACTGTTACAGGACCTCCGTTTCCATCTTCAACAAAAATAGGAGACACTATTAGCCAATCTATTTTTTTATTCAATTGTTTAAGCGACATATCTTCAATTGCCATTATCGGTACATAATTATTCCCCGGTGACAAAAAAGCTTTATGAGCCTCTCTGCCTTCATCTCGATGTTTCCATGAAGTAATTGAAATAAAATCAAACCCAATGCATCGAAGCTTTGGATAATTGTTTCTTAAATATCCTGCAATTTCCGATGATAAACCAGGATTATCATTCCAGTATTTATCCGTACCACGATATTTTTCATGATTTGTCCTTATAAGTAACATTTCAATATTAGAATCTATAGAAAAATCCTTGATGTCTGCAATACCTATTAGTTTTGCTTCTTCACAAGGAATATCAATAATAGCAACACTATTATAAATCCAATCTTTAGCTAAAATATCAGTGATTTTAACTCCATTGAGATCAAAGTGATATGGTACATCAATATGAGTACCTATGTGATTATTTGTAAAAATCCAACAAGATGAATTCGCAGTTTCGCCAAAAGCAATTGATGAATTTTGTGTAACCTTCAACATATCACGATTACCATACGAAGGGGTATTAACATTATATGGATGCGATAATAAAACAATATTATTTTTTTCCATTTTTAAGTTTTTCAAGCAATAAGAATTCAACCCAATAAAAATCTTCTATATCATCTATATCAACAGATTCCAATCTATCCATCGAAAACATCATTGGATTAGAACCTAATCTGTTTTTTGTCTTTTGATTTGTTTCTTTTGAAAAAATATAGATGCATGAATTTTCCTCATAAATCGGTTCAAGGTCTTGAGTACGAATCAGATGTTTAGGGTCATGATTTATTCCAGTACCATCAGGCCAATAAAACCTTGTCTTAACAGGAGTTACTGTAAACAAAGCATCATGTTTTTTTTGTGCGAAAAAAGATTCTATTGCTTTATCAATAGTTTTTGTTTTTACAAGAGGGTTTGTACTATGAGTTTGCAAATAATAATTTCCTTTGGTTTGTGAAATATCATATTCAATTAAAGGTTGTATGCTGACCATATCTCCTAATAAAAAATCAGGTCGTTTAAGTATTGTTACATTAAAATTTTCCTTAGCATTTCTTGCAATTTCTTCAGAATCTGTATTTATTATTATTTCATCAATGTACTTACTTTTAGAAAGAGTTTCTATAATCCAGTGGAAACAAGGTTTACCTGCCAATGGTCTGATATTTTTATTTGGAACTCTTTCGGAGTGACCTTTCATTGGAACAAGTGCTTTTATTTTAGGTATTTCCATGTTTCTTTTATTAATATTTTTTATCTATTATACTTCTATACTTCAATCCATGGCAAATTTTTAACATTAGCGAACCTCTCATTCATCCCCCAAAGAACTTTTGGGTGTGTAAAGCAATCTTCTATAGATACTTCCGGTATTATATTCTTACCTATAGGATTTTTAATAAAAAATGCGTTATAACCCAATCTATTACAGCCAACCAAACGATAATCTCTTTTTTTAGCAAGTTTTTTAAACGCCAACAAAGATGCCCCACAATATCCTGGGAACCTAGAGGCTGTTTTATGTTTGAATCCATTGAAATTGTCACTATATGGTACTGTTAATGCCTTATTAGGACCGATGATATCTTGGTATTCAACTACCACAACCCTGGGTTCAATTACATCAATAGCATCCCATATCCAATAATCGACACCATCCATATCAATTGAAAGCAAATCAATATCACCTTCAAAACCATTATCTACTAATATTTTATTTACATTATCCCTTGTAATCCAAGCATGGCAAAACTTTGGAGGACATACATATGTATGTGAATTTCGACGATAAAAAGTAATACCTTCTTTTATTTGTTCTTTATTACCATCAACAAGTAATCCAACCCATCCATGATTAATGATTAAGTTCGCAGTATTACATTCTATTCCGCTTCCAGCACAAATTTCCACAGATTTTTTATTTATAGTTCCAATAATAGTAAATATGTAAAGCAATATACCATCTTCATCGGTTTGCGAAAAAGCCTTGAAACCAACCTCTGATATTTTGGGCATTTTCCGCTTTTGATCCATAAGTTCCTGATATTTCATTATAAGTAATAATTGTGATACTGCATTAGGAATTTGCTCCCTTGTGTAATCTATAAATTTTGAGTTAATAATTTTATTTTTTATGCCTAAAAATGGATATATGAATATGTTTCTAATTCGGAAAAGAATAAATTTAAATATGTTTTTCATGTTTTTATATTTTAAGGTTGTTTATTTATTTTTTAGTTCATTTGCAAAATATTCATCCAACCATTGTGAAAATTGGTCATCCATAGTCATGGCTTTTTTAAATATTTCCCCATATCCTTTATTCAGAATCAACCTCAATTCTGTTCCAACATTTTTTTTATCTTTGCTTAATGCTGTTTTAAATCTATCAAGTGAAATATCATCAAGATTTGTTCCTTGCCAAATTTTTTCAAGTAATTCACGTATTTCATTCCTGATGTCTTCGGTAATATAACCTAATTTAACCGAAATAAAATTAGCCATATCCATACCATAGCTCACAGCAATACCATGAGGTATCCTATAGTCCGTTAAAGATTCAATAGCATGTCCAAATGAATGCCCGTAATTAAATACTTGCCTAATATTTTTATCAAATTCATCAACTTCAATATATCCTTTTTTAATTTCCAAGCTCCGATTAATTATCCCTGAAAGGATTTTCTTATCTTTCAATGCAAGCAAATATTCGTTTTTATATCTATTGAAATCATCTTTACCTGCAACTATAAAATAATGACACATCTCACCCAGTCCGGATTTTAAATCAAGGTCAGAGAGTGTTTCTAAAAATAATAAGTCGATAAAAATATGTCTGGGTGGGTAAAATCCACCAACCTGATTCTTGAATTCTCCGAAATTGATAGATGTTTTACTTCCGATACAACTATCACCCTGAGCCAGTAAAGTAGTAGGAAAAAATATCCAATCAACACCCCTGTACATTATCGATGAAATGAAAGCTGTAATATCTTGAGTTATCCCTCCACCAATAGCTATCAATCTATGATTTTTCCGAAATCCACCATTGATTAACTCTTCAATTATTGGTATCAAACCCTGATAACTTTTCTGTTTCTCATTTGCATCAATAATAATATGTTTGACCTGAGCCAAAATTGTGTCTAACTGTTTACTGTAAAGTTTCCGTACTTTACTATCAATAATAATTACATCTCCCTCTAATAATATCTCGGTCAATATTGTTGAGAAAGTATCAACGAACGATACATCATAATCATTAACGACAGAGCTTATCTTGAAATTATACATTAGCAAAGCCCCCATCAATTATAACATTCTGTCCGGTAATATATGTATTTAAATCACTTGCAAGAAACAGAACTGTTTTCGCAATTTCTTCCGGTTTTGCAAAACGTTTTATGGGTACAATTGATTTAAGCTCGTTGAATTCCTTTTCAGGTAAAGTCTTCATCGTCAACTCTGTCATTGTAAACCCTGGCGAAACAGCATTAACTAACACATTATAAGGGGCTAACTCTATGGAACTTGTTTTTGTCAAACCTACAATGCCTGACTTTGTAATTGTATAAGCAGTTCTTCCTGGTCTGGATTTAACACTCCAAATAGAAGCAATATTAATAATACGACCATACCCATTTTTTTTCATTCTACTACTTAAATATCGTGTAATTAGAAAAGGTGCTCGTAAATTTATTTGCATTAACAGGTCATAATCTTCAGTAATAATTTCATCAATAAGATTGTTGCGATTAGTGCCCGCATTATTAACACAAATGTCTATCTTATCAATATCATCCAGTACTTTTAAAAAACGAGCAATGAATTTATCATCGGTAAAATCAGCTCTTAAATATTTAATGTTATCTATACCTTTGTTTCTCACTTCGTCATTAAGCTTATCAATAGATTCCTGAGATTCTACGCCAGTGAGAATAAGATTAGCCCCTGCTAAATGAAATTGTTTAGCAATGGCGGATCCAATTCCCATTGTTCCCCCTGTTATTAAAGCAGTTTTGTTTTTTAAATCAATATTTATAGCCATAGTTTATTATCCTTTAATTTTAAGAAAATCTTCATCTTTAACAATGTAATTTACAAGAATATGATTTAAAATCATATGTACGTCTTCAACTGGACCATACTCTTTATCCGCACTGGGTGTATATAAAGGTAAATCTGCAATCTCTTTTAATTTACCACCCTTGAAACCACAAAAAGCAATAGTAGTTCCTCCCAATTCGTTGGCAAATTCAGTAGCTTTTACAACATTGGGTGAATTACCACTTGCAGAGATAGCTAAAAGAAGGTCTCCTTTTTTAAATACTCCTTTCATTTGCTCAATAAAAATATCTTCATACGCATTATCATTTCCAATTGCAGTTATTAAGGGCACATTATCTGTTAAAGCTATAACCTTTGGTCTGAACTTTGTAAAATAACGTACGAAAAAACGAAAATCTGTATGCAGATGAGAAGCAGTAGCAGCACTACCACCATTTCCGGCAACAAAAAGAGTGCTGCCATTTTTAAAAGCATTTATTATTGTAGCAATAATAGATTCCAATATATCAATATCAATACTGTCAAATAGTGTGTTTATTCTTTCCTTATATGATTCCATAAATTCTGTTAGTAATAATTTTCTTTCCATGATTATTAAATATTTATTTACTGTTAAAAGTCCTTTGATTTATATATTTCATCTACTATATTCATTAATTTTTGTGCATCATTAGAATTGCCAATTGTAATAGAAGCATTTGTCTTAATCGCATTTAAAAAATGTTCCATTTCATATCTCCAACTATTATTATCAATGTATTGTGTTTTAACTTCATCTTTCCATGTTGCCGCAGGAGCACTTGAACGGTTTTTAGCAATAGAAAGAACTTCTTTTCCATAGGACATTGTAGAGGTAACTAACCCATTTAATACCATATATCCTTTTTCCATGAACACTTCTAATGAAAATAAATGCCTCCATTGTGTTATAGTAGAGTGAAGAGATGCCACCATCCCGGATTTTGTATCTTTTAAAATTACAAAAACATTATCTTCAACGTCAAGATTCCAGTAAAGATTTGATACATCTGCTTTAACTTTGTCAAAGTCGCCACCCAGATGAAGAAATAAATCTAACATATGAATACCCTGATCAATAAGAATACCACCACCTGCAAACTTTTTTTCAGCTCTCCATTCTTTGAAATAATCGGTAGTAACACTTTTGCCATACCGTCCCCTCATCCATAATATTTTACCGAATTCACCACTTTCAATAATTTTTTTCATTCTAATTATACTATCATGATAACGATGGTTAAATCCATACATTAGTTTTTTCCCATTGCTGGCATTTTCAGCTTTGCGAATTTCTTCCATATCAGCTCCTGTAAAACAAGGTGGTTTTTCACAAAAGACATGCTTACCTGCATTTAGAGCTTGGATTGTTAGAGATTTATTTAAAAAATTTGGAGTGCAAATAATCACAATATCAATATCAGGATTATTTATTATTTCTTCTGAAGTAAGATTAGGAATTTTATTACCATCAACCTTTTGATTGGAATCAGAAATTGCAACAATTTCTTCATATCCTAATTCGTTGATGGCTTGATGTCGGATTTGCCCCATCTTGCCATAACCAATAATACCTACTTTATATTTCATTTTTCAAAGAATTGATTAAATTATTTACCGCATCTATTTCCATTTGCAATTTTCCTTCACTGGCATAGGAACCTAAATGCGGAGTAAGCACAATGTTATTCAAATCACATAATTTCCCATCATAAGGTTCCTTAGAGAAAACATCAACAGCAGCACCACTCAATTTATTTGAATGAAGTGCTTCATAAAGAGCATCTTCATCAACCACTCCTCCACGTGCAATATTGATTAAGAATGAACCCTCTTTCATTAATGATAATTCTTTCTCACCAATTACCGGAGTCTTATCAGTATTTCCGGGAATATGAAGCGTAACAATATCTGCTTGTGTAAGTACTGTTTCGAAATCAACTAATTGCACTTGTTTTTTAGATGCCCAATTTTTATCAGGATATAAATCAAATCCAATTATCATATTTCCTAATCCTCGAAATAATTCAGCTACCATACGACCGATTCTTCCCAAACCAATAATTCCTATTTTCTTTCCAAATAAAAGGTTACCAGTCTGTTTTTTCCATACTTTATTTTTCATATCACAATCTGCCTGCGGTATTTTTCGAAGAAGAGCCATAGTCATCCCTAATGTTAATTCAGCAACAGCACGGGTAGGCCCATCTGGTGTATTCACCACCACAATACCCTTCTTTTTGGCATATTCAATATCTACACTATCCATACCAACACCTACCCTACTAATACATCTTAATTTAGGAAGTACATCTATCACTTTTGCGGTTAATGATTCAACACCGGCTACAATGCCAATACAATCTTTAGCTATATCTATTACTTCATCTTCTGTTAGTTTTCGGCCATAAGGATTATTGATGATTTCAAAACCATTTTGAGTAAGCAAATCAAATGGTTCACTATTTATTTGTCCGAATGACGAAGGGGAAGTCAATATTTTATCCATAATACTCAAAATTGTATTTATATATTTAATATGCCATTTGTCAAGATTTTATAATAACTTATTTTGCAATCAATTTATAACAGGAAAAAGGCTTTTTATTTTCTTTTGGATACTCAATCTGTTTTTTAAAGTTTTAAAACGTATTACAGCAAATTTGAAATAGTTTATTTTCAAACGAAATGTAAGAAATAATGAAACAAATACCATTAGAAATGCCAGATTAACTAAGTTATATATTATTTTCTTAGTTAATAAATATTTATATATTTCTAAATGTACAGCAGCATACCCATTTCCCGAAAATGTTTTATTTAAATGTTCCTTTGTTAATCTTTCTGCTCTCATGTAATGCTTCAGTACCAAATCGTTTGAATTATAAAATGTCGCTCCCATAAGCCGCATACGATAGTTAATCTCGGTGTCTTCACCTGACATTTGTTCCTTTCCAATCCTACCAATACAAATCAGATCCATACGAAGCAAAGCAGGCTTCAAAAATTTTGCACGAGCCGTTAAGCCGGCACCCCATACTTTATTCAATGGATTCTTTAAAAATCCGGAATAATTAAATCTATTCCCACAAGCATAAGAACCTTTATATTTTTCCCACCATTCAGGAAAGGGTACATCAGCAATACCAATGGTTCTACATCCAATAACATCAGGATTATAATTCTCAATAATATTACTTAATGTTTTAATCCAAGTTTTGGTAATAAAATTATCATCATCAATAAAACTTATGAATTCCTTAGTAGCAGCCTTAACTCCTTTAATTCGCGAAAATGATAATCCTGGCTGATGGTTTTCGATGATTTTTATGTTGATGTGATTCTCTTTGGCAAACTTTTTAACAATTTCAAGTGTATTATCCTTGGAATTATTATCAACTAATATTATTTCATGCTCAATTGGAGTATAATCTAAAGCAATTTTAATATGTTTCAAATTTCGTTCTATTAATTCATCTGAATTATATGTAAAAATAATTATGGTTAAACTATTGAATTTATTCATAATTTATAAAAATGAAACAAGTGAATTAACACATTATTAAGTAATTTGCTTTTCCTTTTTAAATTCTCTACTCATTCTAACATTTTTTTGTTTGGTGATTTGAGCCAATATGACGGAGACAATAATCCAGTGAAATGGATTGTACAGCAAAGAAAAAAACAAAAACATAAACATAACTAATACCCAGCTATGAAACCAAGGTAAAAGTTCAGCATCTATTATACTTTTCCCTTTGACAATAATAAATATGACAAATATCAACCATAGACCAAGTCCAATAAGACCAGATTCAAATAACAAATCCAAGTACGAATTATGTGAACACATCCCTCCCAGTCTATATTCAGCACTTCGTAGACCTGTCCCTATTAGTAAATGTTCTGAAAAACTAGCCAATATAGTATTCCACATAGTAAATCGTGAACTTGTTTCCCACATCCCAAAGCGTGCTACCCACCATTCTATTGGACTTTTTTCAATAAATGGAAAAGGAACAATCATAATAATTATTAATACAATAATTCCAATTATAAGTGGTTTAACATATTTCCCCTCTAACTTTCTGGCACGAGATGAAACAAAAATAATTAATAAAGTAGACATCACGAAAGCTAAAATAAATCCTCTAGAAAAGGTTACCAGAATTGAACTGAGAATTAAAAATATTCCTATCCACTTCCAAAATTTCCGTACATTGGTAAGAGTAAGTCCACAAAATAATGAAATAGACATCCAAATAGAGTAAAAATTGGGATCTCCAGTAAATCCCTCTAACCGTAGAATTCCTGATTTTCCTATTTCATAAATAATTGCCGGCTTCCACCTTGAAGGGTCAATAATAATATTCTGATAATTTTGCATTGCTACAACATATAGGACGAGACTAAGTAACGAAACTCCAACACCAATTAAAAAAACTATTTTGTTAAGCTGCTGTAAATTTTTAAGCGAACCAACCACATCCTTCACTAAGCAAAGAATTACTATATTACGTAAAGCAAGTAAAAACATAGTAAAACCCCGTATAGGCTCAGGTGATCGGAATGCTTGAATACCAATCCAAAAAACGAATAACAAAACGAGGAAAAGAGCAGTATAAAGATATAAACCAATATGCAAACGAGATAACGAAACATACATAAGCCAAATCAAAACAGTTACCGGCACAATAATATCTACTAAAGTAATATCAATATGTCCGGCAATTGTAAAAATTTTGAGTGCCTGAAAATGAAGAGCTAAAAGTAAAACAGCAACAATCCCTATACACAACTTTTCGCCAAGAAAATAACGAGATGGTTTCTCTAATGGTAAAAAATTATTGTTCACTACCGTAAACTCCTAAAAAGATAATACTATTTTTAATAACATAAATACCTACTTAAACTCACTACATACAGTCTATATAGCTAACGAAAGATATAAAAGACAAAATACCGAGAGATTTTTTTTGCAAAACTATGTACATAATTATGCTATCATACATTACATCTTACAAAATTCTTTACTTTATTTGCTTTATTTATTATAATAAATAGAAATAAAGTTATTAAAAACTCAGTTATTACCAGCGTTACACTTAACCCTATACAAGAATACCTAGGAATAAGTATTAAGCATAGTCCAATATTTACTATTAAACTAATACCCTTCACTTTCATATAATCTATTTGTTTATTCATAGCCATTAAACTATATGAAAATACACACCCTATAAAACCGAAAAATTGTGCCCAAATTAATATTTTAAAAATAGTAATTGTTTCCTTATAAGATGTACCGTAAATAAACAAGATTATTTGCTTTGAAAATATAAACAAAATAGGAAACAATACAATACTAACCAAAAATATAAGCTTCAAGCTTTTTCGGTAAAGTTTTTGAAATTTCAAAAAGGAGTTTTGATAAGATACTGAAAGATTAGGATACACGGAAACCATAAGTAAAGTTGGCATAACAGCAAGAACAAAGACTAAATTATGAGCAGCATTATACCACCCAACAGCCATATCTATCTTCATTAGAGAAAGCAAAATAATACCTATTTTGAGATATACAATATTGATTATGAAGCTCAAACCAAACGGCCAAGCTTTTTTTATAATTTCTATACAAACTCTTAGTTCTATTTTCAAAAAAAACTTTGACAAACGGTGCCAGATAAATAACAAAGAGAATAAAATTCCAATTAAGACTGCTCCAATATAAGAATAACTTATAGCAATAATTGAACCATTATTTATTGCAAAAAAGGCTACTAATCCAAATAAACTTACACTTTGCATCACACGACAAATCGTTTCATATTGCATTTTTTCATTAGCTCGAAAGATAGACTGCAAAAATATAGCAAAAGTATTAAGGACAGTATAAATCCCCAAAAAATAAACTAATTTTATAACTTCTGATTCTTTCCCCAAAAATTGAATCACTAAAGCAATTAAACCTAAAGCAATTAAACCTAAAATTAATTTTATTATCAATATATTATCAATATATTGAGCAGTTTTAGTTTTATCCCTGGCAATTTCACGCACAGTTAAAGTTCCAAATCCAAAATCAACTAAAGCAGAAAATGCCCAAGCAAAACTTAAGGCAAAAGCCCACTGGCCATAAAGGTCAGGTCCAAAATGACGAGCCAGCCACACTACGACTAAAAAATTAACTCCTTTCGTAAACATCTCAGCTATTAATAACCAAAAAGTATTTTTAAAGATTGTTTGCTTAATACCCCTATTTTCCAAAAGAAGATTTTTAATAGTTAATCTCATTTTATCTAAATTAATTTAATAGCTAATTATTCTTCTACCCAATTTTATTTTGTATCACTTTCAATATTTTTATCAAAATAAGATGGCTTTTAAATAACATTCTTTAATGTTTTTATATCTACTCCCTCAATTTCGCACAAGAAAACCTTTATCGTTGAGAGTTTTTAAAGCCTGTCCCAAATTTGTAATTATTACTTACCCACAAAACAAATAAAATACTTTACATCCAAAAATATCTTACTTTTACTAAAATAATGTCCTTCACTATATTATAAAATATCTCTACTCAAAAAGAATACTGAATTCAACCAGCAAGTGCAACGCTCCTTTCTTTTTCTAAGACTTCCAATGGTGTTTGATAATTCAAGCACTTCCTTGGTCTATTATTAAGCCAATCTTCAATCTCTATGATTTCTTTTTC
>JAUVIV010000136.1 GCA_030592575.1 bacterium
CGGATATACCAAGAATATATGGATCTGCAAGTGGATTTTGTAATATTCCTTGTAAGCTTGCTCCTGATATACTAAGAGACATTCCGGCAAATATTCCAAGTAATAATCTCGGAAGTCTTATTCCGAAAATCACTTCTCTTGGAACTTTAAATCCCATTGGTCCAAGAGCCAAAGATAGAAAACAAATACTTAGAAAAATGATAATTAGACCGAAGGTTTTTATTAAGTTTATTGGTTTAGTCATCGGCATAAAGTCCGAGTTCATTGAATACATATAATTTTATATTTATACTCTAATGCCTGAAATGTCTTGTATGGGTAAGAAGCATTGTAACTTTATGTTCGTTGCATGCATCTATCACTTCCTGGTCTCTTATAGAACCTCCCGGCTGAACTATTGCATATATCCCTTCTTTTACTGCAAGGTCAATCGAGTCTCTGAAGGGAATAAATGCATCGGATGCTATTATTTTGGGATTTTTATCAAGAAGTTTGTTGTCTTTCATATTCTTAAATGCAATTTCAAGTGAACCTACTCTATTAGGTTGTCCGCAACCCATACCAAGTGTTATTTGAGCTGTAGTAATACACATTGCATTTGACTTTACAAACTGCACAACTTTGAACCCAAATTCCATTGCTTTGCGTTCTTCTTCTGTTGGTTTTTTTTGTGTTACCACTTCCCATTTAGAAAAGTCAGTCGGTTCAATATCGCTATCTTGCAATAATATTCCGCCATTTATCCATCTTAATGTACGATGTGAAAGTTCTTTTTCCATAGGAAGTTGCAGTACTATTAATTTTTTCTTTTTTGCGAGTATTTCTTTTGCTTCTGTAGTATAACTTGGAGCAATTATCGCACTCATAAATATTTTAGCAATTTCCTCTGCGGTAACTTTGTCCACTTCTCTATTGAATCCAACAATTCCTCCAAATGGAGAAATCGGGTCTCCAAGATATGCATTTTTGTATGCCTTCGTTATGTTATTATTTATAGCAATACCACAAGGAGTAGCATGTTTCAAAATACAACAACAAGGTTCGTCAAAGTTTCGAATAATACTTAAAGTTGCATCAAGGTCGAAAAAATTATTAAACGAGATTTCTTGTCCTTGTAGTTTTTTTGCATCAAACAATGAAAGTCCGGTATATTTAGTTTCCTTGTAAACACTTGCAGACTGGTGAGGATTTTCACCGTATCTTAAGTCCATTATTTTTTCGTAATTCAATGTTAACATTTTTTCTCCAATCTTATTACAGAAGTTATTTTTCATTAGCAAAAAAATTAGTGATACTGTTATCAAACGAACTGGTTAACTTAAATGCTTCTTTTGCGAATTCAAATCTTGTTTGCTCTGAAATTTCATCTTGATTTTTAAGTTCTTCAATAATTCTCTCATATTGCTCAGGATTAGTGATACAAGTTATATCTTTATAGTTTTTAGCTGCTGCACGAATAAGGGTAACTCCTCCTATATCAATGTTCTCAACTCCTGGCGAACTTTTAAATGGATAAAGATTACAAACAACAATATCAATTAGGGGAATCTTTAATTTTTTGAGTTCTTCAAGATGTGAGTATATTCCTCTATTTGCAAGAATAGCTCCGAGTATTTTAGGATGCAATGTTTTTACTCTTCCTCCGAGAATTTCAGGAAATCCGGTAACTTCAGATACAGTTTTACACTCTATTCCTTCCGATTTCAAGAATTTTTGAGTTCCGGAAGTTGCGATAATTTGAAAGCCAAATCCAGATATTTTTTTAGCGAAGTCTGAAATTCCAGTGCGATCTGAAATACTAATAAGTATACTTTTGGACATTGTATGTCTCCTTTTTTTATTTTGAAATAGTAGGTAATATTGGTTTAAAAATCGTCTATTATAATATCTAAATTATTTATTTTTACTATTTCTTTAACGGATAATTTTTTTGAATAAAAAAGTATGTTCCCGCATTCCGAACAAAATCCAAATAACTCTTTTGGATTGTCATTTAAAGTTATATTTACCAGTTCGGAACATATAGGACAGAAGCCAGACGTATCTTCTGCTTCTGCCGAATAGGCTCGTGGTGAAGATTCTTTTTTATTCATTTTCGAAATAATGTAATTGTTAATTTAGATGTTTGCTTTGTCTTTTTTCATTTCTTGAAGAGTAGCAAAGTGCACAAGCTATAGCATCTCCAATATCAAAAGATGCTGGGATTTCTGTTCTAAGTAATCTTTCCACCATTTTGTGAACTTGATATTTTGATGCTCTTCCACTACCTGATACCGCTTGCTTTATCTCTCTTGGAGTGTATTCTTTTATTTCAATTCCAAGTTCTTCTGCTGCAAGTAAAAGTACTCCTTTTGCTTGAGCAAGTAAAGAAAAAGTTTTTAAATTCTGTTTATAAAAAACCGCCTCGCACACAACTACTTCTGGAGATTCTTCTTGCATCAAGCTTTTCATATTTGTATGTAACTCTTTAAGCCTTTTTGACAGGGTATGTTTATTGTCGGTGCGACAAACCCCGGAGGTTATAAGTTTTCCCTGCTCTATAACTGCATACCCGGTACATCTGAGTCCAACATCTATTCCCATAATTTTCATTTTAGATAAGTGTATTTAACGTCATAAAGTATAGAATTTTAAATCTATTTTACAATTCTTCTTCCAGTATTTCATCCGGAATCTCAAAGTTTGAATATACTTTCTGGACATCTTCAAGGTCTTCAAGGAATCCTAAAAGCTTAAGAGTTTGTTTCGCTTCTTTCCCTTTAAGCTTCGTAGTTGATTGAGGTAACTTTGTAAATTCTGCGTCCTTATAATTTATTTTCTTATCGGTAAGTGCTTTTTTAACTGTCTCGAATTTATCAGGTGGTGTAGTGATACAAAATAAATCATTCTCAGTTGATACATCTTCTCCGCCTTCTTCTATGCATAATTCGAGTAATTTCTCTTCATCAATTTCTTTTTTATCTACATAAATAATTCCTTTTTCTTGAAATATCCAAGCTACACAGCCATTTTGTCCCATATTCCCACCGTGTTTAGAAAATACGTGTCGTACTTCGCTTGTAGTACGGTTTCTACTGTCTGTGAGTGTCTCGACAAATATTGCAACGCCTCCGGGACCGTAGCCCTCATAAGTTATAGATTCATAAGATACTCCCGGAAGTTCTCCGGTTCCTTTCTTTATAGCACGTTCAGTATTTTCTTTTGGCATACCGGCAGATCTTGCAGTATCCATTGCAGTTCTTAGTCTTGGATTTGAGTTTGGATCTCCTCCATGTTCTCTTGCCGCAACTGTAATTTCTCTAATTATTTTCGTGAAAATTATACCTCGTTTTGCATCTTCTTTTTGCTTTTTATGTTTTATTGTAGACCATTTAGAATGTCCTGACATTTTTACCTCCTTCCTCCTGGTTTTGAGAGTTCTATCCCTTTTTTACATAAAGGGCACTCAGAAGGTTTCCAGTTTTTTGCCGGTGATTTATAAACCGAGAAAAACGGAACACCAAAGTCAATCAATTTTTCACTTCTGTCCACGATTACTCCCAATCCTATTACTACTCCATTTTTTTTCTTAACGGCAGATATGGTATCTTTAATTGAACCACCTGTTGTGAAAATATCATCAACTACTAAAATTCGTTCGTTAGGCGAGAGCTTA
The DNA here is from genome assembly GCA_030592575.1 of bacterium. Taxonomy (GTDB): domain Bacteria; phylum Hydrothermota; class UBA3073; order JACQXS01; family JACQXS01; genus JAGMCN01. The sequence goes on from JAUVIV010000136.1 coordinate 3,656, forward strand.
AAACCTCTTTTAAACTCTCGCCCTTCTTCTGATTTCTCTGCAAAAATACATCTTTTATTGAGTTGACGTGCGAGTTCATAGGCAATAATAATACCACCTGTTGTTGGACCTACGACAGTGCTGAAATTCTCGGATTTAAATCTTTTGGCAATTTCTTTGCAAATAAGAGTAGTAATCTCAGGATGCTCAAGTAATCTGAATTTCTCGAAATATATACCTGAATGAAGTCCTGATGTGAGTTCGAAATGTCCGTCTTGTATCACACCTACTTTTTTAAATATCTCTACAAAATTTGGCATTTTAGTTAAACAACTCAATAAATTATATTTCTATATTAAACAACTGGAATAGCAAGGTCAGAAGTTCCCGGTTCTGATATTTTAATCTCCGGGCTATTCTCCTGTATAAGTTCATGAATTATTTGTGCATATTTAACTTTTTCTCTTGCCCAGTTAGCTAACATTCCAGGGTCAATCCATGGTTTGTAAAGTGCACCTGCACCTACTGCACAGGATGGGCCTGGTTCTATTTTAAAATAACAAGGTGCGCAAACTCTTGCCATTTCAGGAGCTTCATAAAATCTCATATATCCGCCGAAAGATTCGGTAAGGAGA
>JAUVIV010000033.1 GCA_030592575.1 bacterium
CAATAGAGTCTGGAGAATCCCATGTTGTATCATGAAAAAATCTGTAATACTTACCACTCCGTATCACACACCCTATTCCTGATGTAGTATCAATAGCTATGTCAGGACATCCAACATAACTATTACTGTCAGACTCATACACTAAATACGGAGAAGACCATGATATCCCATCATAATAAGTATAATAAATTCCATCCCCTTGATGCTTCTCTGATACTACGTGAATATGCTCTTCAGAGTCCATTGCTATTCCTTCGGATAGCATTATTTCATCTTCTATTTTCATTAAATCCATAGGGAGTGTCCAAGAACTCCCATTATAAGCAGAATACTGTAACCAGCTGCTTAAACCTCCGTCGTGTCCCCAAATTACGTGAGGATATCCATTAGAGTCCGTTACTATCTTAGGTCCTCCATTCCATTTGGTATCTGAAATTCTCTGGCTACCTTGCCATGAAGCACCATCGTACATATTATACCAAATCTCAAAATACCCGGAACTACCGTCAAACCATACTACATGAATTCTTCCAAATTTGTCGGATGCTGTCCTGGGTCCCGACGAGCCTCCGGGAGTATTTGAGATATTTACCGGAACACTCCATGTATCTCCATCACAATAAGTCCACATTATCTCACACTCATTATGAGTCCATATAACATGAACTCGTTCAAGAGTATCCACTTGCACAGTAGGTCTGTACAGAGTTACCTGTTGGCTATTTCTTGAGATATCTATTGGCTGAGACCAAGAATCTCCTTTACAACAAGTGTAAAAAATTTTACCATTACTACTAAGATAATCCTCTGACCAAACAGCATGAATTTTTCCCCACTTATCTATTGTTATATGCGGATAATTACTAATTTTGGATGTATTTGACAAATTGATAGGTGTTGTCCATCCAAATAGACGAACTGAACAAAAGAACAGTATTATAAAAATTATCTTTTTCATATTATATATGTAAATAAATTTTACCTATCCAGTCATCTAAATACTCAAAATACCATAATCACATCAGGATTAACTGTTTTTGAAAAAATAGTAAAGCTTAGCAATGTTACGCTAAATAAAGCTTCTTCTTTTTTATATAAACTTCTACTTCGGGAGGAACAAGCTCTTTAATTGACTCCCCATTCTTTATACGTTTCCGTATCTCTGTGGATGAAATATCAAGATTTAAGCTAAGGAAATCCGCCTTCTCAAATAATGACGAGGGATAACCCCCAACGCTACCCGGACGGGTAATAATTATAAATCTTGAGAGTTTCAAAATCTCATTCGGCTTTTTCCAATTCATAAAATCAATCGCCTCATCCATCCCTATAAGTGTAAATATTTCATCTTCTGAATAAACTTTTTTCAATTCTTTCAAAGTATCAAGCCAATAAGATACTCCACCTCTTTTCATTTCCATATCTGAGGTTTCAAAATAAGTATTCCCCTGAACAGCGATTCTTACAAGTTCTAATCTATCAAGAACCGATACAAGTGGAGAAGCTTTATGTGGAGAAATATTCGTCGGGATAAATATTATCTTCCGAAGGTTGAATTTTTCTCTTGACTGTTCCGCTGCAATTAAATGGCCAATATGCAATGGGTCAAATGCCCCTCCAAATATTCCAATCTTTGACATCTTTTTTTTATTCTTAATAATTTTAATAAGCATTAAATAATAAACAAACCACAGCAAAAGTCAAATTTTATTTTCGAATACTTCTTTAAATACATTATCGCAAAATTAAATCATTCCCTTTAAAAACAATCAAATAAAAGTAATTTATTTGACAAACAATAATTCTATGACATACTTGTTATGTATGTTTTTCGCTTGCTTTTTATCTTTCAACCTGGCACTTATGCCTCTTCAGCCCAAGCTCGGCGAAAAAAGTGCAACACCACTGATAAAACCCTGGTATATTGACCGACCTGAAAAGATAATAACTCCTATCAAGGGAAGTCGAAAAGCACTCGTTTTATTAGTTGATTTTAGCGATAAACCTCACTCATACAGCAGTTCAGAATTCACACAACTACTTTTCAATGATGGTACAGGAAGTATGAAAGATTATTACAACAAAGTATCTTATGGCGAATTCTCTTTGGATGGTGTAGCAGCAGAATGGGTACGTGCTCCACACCCTTATTCCTATTATTGCAATAAAGAAAATTCACCTCATGGATTCGGTGACTATCCGGGCAATGTTTTTGGACTCGTAGAGGATGCTGTTAAACTTGCCGATGCTAATGTTGATTTCTCACAATTTGATCTTGATGGAGACGGATATGTAGAAGCTTTGTTCGTAGTTCATTCAGGAGCCGGTGCAGAGGAAAGTGGAGACTCTAATGTTATTTGGTCTCACAAGTCCAGTTTCGGAGATGCTCATGAAGTAATTCCTGCAATACCGGAATTTGTAGAAGTAGATGGAGTTAAGGTAAATGTATATTCAATGGAGCCCGAAAGTCTAAAGAATGCTATGATTACAATAGGAGTATTTTGTCACGAATTCGGGCACGTTCTCGGGCTTCCGGATCTCTATGACATTGATTACTCAAGTGTTGGAGTTGGCAATTTCTGTATAATGGCATCCGGCTCATGGCTTGGTAATCCGACAGGAAGTTCACCGGCTCATTTTTGTGCCTGGTGCAAATATGCGGTTGGATGGATAGAACCAATAGCACTTGAGAGAAACGGAACTATGGAAATCAAAAATGCACAAATTCAAGCAGTGGCAAATTCACCTACTGTATATCGGTTATTAGAAAATCCCAGTGGCACAAGTGATTGGCTTCAGGGTTCCGGTACCGGTGAGTACTTTCTTGTTGAAAATCGTCAACAAATAGGATATGACTCATATATTCCCGGAGGTGGACTCCTGATTTTACACATAGACGAATCAGAACAAACTAATAAAAATGACAACAATCCTCTTGTTGGAATTATGCAAGCAGATGGCAATACAAATCCAAGTTTAGACGATAGGGGCTCAGCAGATGACCTCTGGAAAGATGATTCTATGGGATTCTCAACATGGAGTATTCCTGCATCATATTTTTATAACGGCACACCATCCGGAATTTCAGTCTCTAAAATATCATCAAGCAATACAACTATGACGGCAAACCTTAAATTATCTCCCATATTATTGAATGAAGTTTACACCTGCCCAAATCCATTTATTAAAAAGTCATCTCAGGATTGCGTAACTTTTAAATACACAGCAAGTTCTGCGGAAGAAACAGATACTTTATTCCCAAACTTTAGTGTCAAAATTTTCAATCTTAGCGGAAGGTTAATAAAATCTCTTACCGGAGCTAATGATGGGAATCTTTATAAACGTGAACTTTATTGGAATGGCAAAAACAATATCGGAAGTGAGATTGCTTCCGGACTTTATTATTATTTGATGGAAATACCTGAAAGAAACGAGAGAATGAAAGGAAAATTAACTTTCATTCATTGATAAAAAGAACAGATGCTTATTTTTCTAATACAAGCTTTTTTCTCTCCCGGAACCGGCTCACATCAATTCCTTGAAATAGGATTTGGAGCAAGAGCTATTGCTATGGGAGGAGCTTATACAGCGGTAACTGATGATGCATATAGTATGTTCTGGAATCCGGCAGGAAGTAGAATAAGCAAGAATTTTGGAGCAACATTTTCATTTGCAAATCTTTTTGAAGACGCATATCTTGCCTCAGGAGCAATGAAATTCGGACTCAAGCGTATGGGAGTATTTTCAGGTGGATTTGCTTTTTTTTCCGCTAAAGATATGGAAAGAGATGAACTCGGAAATGAATATGAAGAATTCAACATATCCGATTTAGCAATAATGTTTTCTTATGCATATAAACCGCCGAAGAAAAAATTTATACTTGGAGTAGGAGGCAAAGGGATTTACTCACAATTATATAAATATACTTCATATTCGGCAAGTCTTGATTGTGGTATTTTATTTAATCCATTTAAATGGCTATATTTTGGTAGTTCTTTGAGAGAGATTGGAACAGGAACGAATTTTTATAACAATAGAGACTTCTCCCCTATGAATTTATCGGGAGGAATAGCACTCAAAAAATTTATTTTAAATTTACTGGATTTTACTATTGCTTCAGATGTAAAAGCATCAAGAAATAATGGGTTAGAATGGATGATTGGAACAGAAGGGAGATTGGTATTTTACGGCAAAGAAAAACAAAGAGATGAAAATAAAAAATTTAAAAGCAGCGAAATAAAAAGCGTTGCTTTAAGACTTGGTTATAAACCGGGCGAATATTTTTTAGGAGAATGGAATGGTTTTTCCTACGGATTTGGGATAGAATACCCCCTAATTAGCACTAATATTTCTTTCAAACTTGATATGGTATATATCAATTATGGATATTTTGGCGAAGTAGAACACCTCTCTTTTTCCCTTGTTTTCTAAACTATTAAGCTGCCTTTTGTGAAAACCCAATATCTTCATCTATTAATTACTGTTAATGTTTTTAAATAATAATTACATTTGTAAAAAAAAATTGACATCTGAGATTGAACCGTTATATTTTTTAAACTAAACCTAAACAAATGAATTATCAGTCTAAATATATCAAGACACACAAAAGCCGAGTCTTCTAATTTGATAGTGTAAGAACAATGAATATACACAAAATATTATTCCTCATGCTAATTGAAATACAAATATTCTCAAGTATTAAAAATATTACATTTTTCTTATCTTTGAATCATTAAAATAGTATTGAAAATTTCTTAATTTGTCACAATGTCTGAACACGATATAATAAAAACAAAAATCTTTAAAAGCAACAAAGACTTTATTTCACAAAGAGTACAAAGAATTACAGAAGCAATTGCATTTAAAAGTGGGACTATTGAAAATCCTAAGAAACATATAATATCGACTTTACCCAATGGCAAAGAATCATATTTCTATAAACCGGGAAAAGAAACTTTAAGGAAAAAACCGAATGTACATGATATGTGGCCCAATGTTGGTGCAAATGGAATAAGCGAAACTGAAAATTGGACTTTTGAAAAAATTTGGGAATACCTGATCAAAATTTCCGTCATCAGTCAATCTACTTTCAAAAAGGTTTTGGTATTGCTCTATCGAAATTGTTTTCTATTAGACTATCAAGAAATTGAAGTAGGCAAGTTGCGATATTTACCTTCAAAAGAAATATTAGATTACATTAATAACATTGAAACATTTGTATTGAAAGACGGATTTATGGATAAATTTAGGTCAAAAGAAATTGGTTTATTGGAATATTTGTATTTCATAGATTTACTTGGCTGGAACGAGGATGTAAAATATCATATTGTTGATAATAAACCTGATTTCTTAAAAGGTGGTAAAAGAGTAGGTAGGGTAAATACAATACTAAGCGTAATTAGTGTTCCATTGATGATTAACGATTTTATTTTAAAACTTTATATTGATAAAATTAAGATAAAATTGCTTTTATCAACTTTGCTTAAACCAAGTAAACCCAAAAATATTTGGGATATTTCAAATAAGCAATTAATAAAGCATTTAAGTCCACACCTCATTGGTTAATATGGCTAATTTGTTTGTTCAAAATATGGTTGAGAAAATCAAAACTGATTTTGGTTCACTTTAAAAAATTGGTAATGAAAATTAGTAATAAATTGAAAGTTAAATGCCATAAAATCCGTATTGCTTATAGCCCAAACGTTAATACACATAATAAATTAAGAAGATAACTAATATGTCAAAGAATACATTATTTGAACCACGAGTTGAGTATGTTTCAACGAATAAGAAAACGAGAAAGATAAAATCTGTTTTCAAAACAAATGATTTCTGTCTATACAAAGATGACTGTTTGACAGTTTTATCAAGACTTCCGGATAATTATATTGATATGATATTTGCAGACCCACCGTATATGCTTTCAAATGGAGGAATTACTTGTCATGCAGGGAAAATGGTAAGTGTAAATAAAGGAAATTGGGATACAAGTAAGGGATTTGAATCCGATCTAAACTTTCACGAGCAATGGATTAAAGAATGTAAAAGAGTTTTGAAACCCGAAGGAACTATCTGGATAAGCGGAACACTACATAGTATTTACAAATGTGGCTATTTACTACAAAAATTAAAATTTCATATTCTTAACGATATTTCATGGTTTAAACCGAATGCCGCTCCAAATTTAAGTTGTACTGTCTTTGCTCACAGCCACGAGACATTACTTTGGGCAAGAAAAAATAAAAAAGCACGTAATACATTTAATTATAAGCAAATGAAAACAGGTGATTTCCCGGAAGACAAAATGAAAGCTATAGATAAGCAAATGCGTTCCGTATGGTCAATCCCTACTCCTAAACCTAAAGAAAAAGAATTTGGAAAACATCCTACTCAAAAACCCCTTGCATTGTTAAAACGAGTAGTACTTGCATCTACAAAAGAGGATGATATTATTCTTGATCCTTTTAATGGTAGTGGTACAACTGGAATTGCGTCAAAAATTATTGGCAAAAGAAAATATGTTGGAATTGATATAAGCAAGGAATATATTGACTTAACAATTAAAAGACTAAAACAAATTACGAATCAACCAAATTTATTTTAAATCTAAAATAATGAATAACAATTCTTGGAAAGCAATCTTTGACAAGTATAAAATTCAACGGCACAATTTCAACAAAGAACCGTTTTTAATTTCAGCAGAACAAATAAAACAAGCTACTGCCCATTTTAAAAAGACCAACGAGAAAGAAGTTCGTATCCTCTGTAAGCAGGACTCACGAGAGGATAGACCACAAGTGTTTGTTGAAAAAGGTGTTTTCCTGCTCCCCATCAAAAATGGGAAATATGCTATTATTAAAGGCGAAGGATACTTTGACATTCCAAAAATCAAAAAAACAGCAAAAATCTACACATCAAAACTTGACTTTCACCTTGACACTTCCCAAATTGGAAATTCTGAAATGCAACACCTTGATTTTGCATACGCATCAAGTTTAATTAGAACTTTTTTAAAAGACGAAACACTCGTATTGACAATCAGAGGCAGAAAATATACACCCGAATTTTCTTTCCGAGTTGGTAAGCAAAAAATAATTACAATAAGCGTTCAGACAGAAGTGGACGCAGGTTATGAAGGTAAAAAGCAAGTTGCTCTCGTAGAAGCTAAAAATAGCAAGACAACTAATACGATTATTCGACAATTATTTTATCCATTTAGGCAATGGACTCATCATACAGAAAAAACTGTACGAACATTATTCTTTGAAAAAAGAGGTAAATATTACTCTTTATGGCAGTTTGACTTTGATGATATTAATGACTATAACAGCATAAAACTTTCAAAAAGTTGTCGTTACGAAATAATTGATTAAAGTAGAACATCTTTCTTTTTCTCTTATTTTTTAACCCATAATCAAAAACCAGGACTTTAAAACAATATTTTTATTTAAAAAGTTGACATCTAAATAGTAAAAGTGTATATAAACAATGAAAGGAGGTGATAATTAATTAGTTTAATTGATTGAAGTAAAAAATTCAATTCATTGTATATTATACCAAATGAAACGAATAGCACCATACGTTTGGGGAGGAGCCATTTTAACTATATCCAGCATACCGAATCTTAATTCCCCAAATATAGGAATACCAGGAATAGACAAACTTGCTCATTTCGGAGAATATCTAATTTTTGCATTATTAATTTTTCACAAGAGGCAGAAAAAACATATCCTGCCTTTAATTTTATTATTTGCAATAGTTGATGAATTACATCAAAAATTTATTCCAGGAAGAAAAGTAGAATTTTCAGACCTTGGACTTAATTTCACAGGCATTCTCTGTGGATGGCTAATATTGGAGGAAAAAATGAGAATATTCAAAAAAAGAAAACCTGAATCAAATCAAATTCAAGATAAAATTCAGGATAAAATTCAAGATAAGATAAATAGATTAGACCAAAGAATGGGAAAACTTGAACAAAATATGCGAAATCTAAAAACTCACCGTATTCGACGAAAAGATATAAAAGTAGGAGTTTTTGTTGATGTTCAAAATATGTTCTACGCTGCGAAAAAACAATTTGAAGCAAGACTTGATTATGTAAAGCTTCTCTCTCATGTTCTTAAAGGAAGAAGACTTATAAAAGCAATAGCATACATAATCGAGAATCCAGAAATTGACCAATCAGGATTCCTTTCACTTCTCACTCATCATTCATTTGAGATTGCAAAGAAACCGCTTATTCAAAGAGCTGACGGCTCGCAAAAAGGAGATTGGGATATGAAAATAGCACTTGATGTTTTAAGCTTTATGGACTATCTTGATGTAGTTATTCTTGTATCAGGAGATGGGGATTTCAAACCTTTGGTAGAAACCGTGAAAGCAAGAGGACCAAAAGTAGAAATCTATGGATTCCCTCAAAATACAGCAATTGATTTAAAAGAAGTAGCCGATGAATACTTTCCCATCGGAGATGAACTTCTATTCAGACAATGAAATATCGTACTCATAATTGCGGAGAACTTAGAAAAACCAATGTAGGAGCTCAAGTTACTCTTACAGGATGGGTGAATTCAATAAGACATCATGGGAAAGTCGGATTCATAAATTTACGAGATAGATACGGAATAACCCAGATACTTGTGAAAGATGTAGAGACATGCCATGGCGTGTCTCTACTGGACAAAATTAGAGAACTTGGACACGAATGGGTTATACTCGTGAACGGAGAAGTTTTAGCAAGACCCAAAGAGATGGAGAATCCCAATTTACCAACAGGAGAAATAGATATTGAAGCAAGTGAAATTAAAATTATTTCTCCTTCAAAAGTACCTCCATTTGTAATAACCAACGAAGCACGTGCCAAAGAAGATATTCGTTTGAAGTACAGATACCTTGACCTGCGAAGACAACCGATGCAAGAAGCTTTAATATTCAAGAGTGAACTTTATCAAACAGTAAGAGAATACTTGCACAAACAAAGTTTTGTAAACATTGAAACTCCAATTCTCGGAAGAAGTACTCCGGAAGGAGCTCGGGATTTTCTTGTTCCGTCAAGATTTCATCCGGGTAAGTTTTATTCACTCGTTCAATCACCTCAGATTTACAAACAACTCCTTATGATAGCAGGATTTGACAAATATTATCAACTTGCTCGATGCCTTAGAGATGAAGACCAACGAAAAGATAGACAACTTGAACATACACAGCTTGATATGGAACTTGCTTTTACAAATGAAGAAGAGATATTTGCATTGGTTGAAGGACTTATAAAACATATTTTTACAAAACTTCTCGGGATACAACTTGATACTCCATTTAAGAGAATGACATATAAGGAAACAATTGATAAATACGGAACAGAGAAACCTGATGTTAGGTATAATCTTTTTCTGACAGATGTTTCTCAAATTGCTAAAAAAGGTGAGTTCAAAATATTCCAAGAAGCAGAAACGATAAGATGTATAAAATGGGAAAAAGATTTATCCAGAAAAGAACTTGATGAACTTGATAATGTAGTTAAAGGATACGGATTAAGACTTGCCTGGATCAAACAAAAAGAAGGGAATTTTTCAGGTCCGATTTGTAAATTTTTCACCCCCGAGCTTTTAAAAGAATTAACAGGAACAAATGATGGCGTATCTTTATTAGTTGCAGGTAGCAAAAACCGCCCGTCACTTGCACTTGGAGGAGTAAGGAACTGGCTTATAGAAAAACATTTGCCTCTCAAAAAAGAATACAAATTTTTATGGATTACAGATTTCCCAATATTTGAACGTGACGAAGTTACCGAAGAAATAGTTCCTGCACACCACATTTTTGTTATGCCACAAGATACAAAACAATTGGACAATAATCCGGAATCTTCTATCGGCAGACTTTACGACCTTGTTCTTAACGGCATAGAACTCGGTAGTGGAAGCATACGAGTTCATATAAGAGACTTGCAGGAAAAGCTTATGAAAATCATAGGATTTGATGAAGAGCAAATAGAAAAAAACTTCGGGTGTCTTCTTGAGGCATTAGAATACGGCACACCCCCACACGGAGGAATTGCAATAGGACTTGACAGACTCGCAATGACCATATTAAATAGAAAGAACATACAAGACGTAATCGCTTTTCCAAAAACTTTAACAGGAGCTGGATTACTTGAAGGAATACCATCTGAAGTAGAAACTAAACAGTTAAATGAGGTTCATATAAAAGTGAATCACGAAAAGAAAGATGAATGAGCTAAGAATATATCCTAACCCGGTATTGAGAGATAAGTCAAAACTCGTAGAGAATTTTAAAGAGGAAAGACTTGTTTATATAACCGACATTATGAAAAAGATAATAGAAGAGAATGTTGCTATTGGACTTGCGGCTCCTCAAATCGGGGTACTTGAGCGGATAATAGTAGTAAATGTAGATAATGAACCTATGGAGGTTATAAATCCGGAAATCATTGAATATAAAGGTAAAGACACAATAGAAGAAGGATGCCTTTGTCTTCCGGAAGTAGAAATTTCAGTAGAGCGTCCAAGTTTTGTTGTAGTAAAAGGTTTTAATACTAACGGAGAAAAAATGGTTATAAAAGCATCCGACCTTTTGGCAAAAGTGTTTCAACACGAGATAGACCATCTCAACGGTGTTCTTATAATTGATAAACTCAGTCCAATTGAACGTATAAAATTCGATATGGACTGGAAAAGGGGGAAATATGAAAAAAGGCATTCATCCAAAATATGATGATATGACTATCACCTGTACCTGTGGAAATGTAGTACACACAAGATCTACAAAGAAAGACACCCGTGTAGAAATTTGTTCAAAGTGCCACCCATTTTTCACAGGGAAAAGCAGACTTCTTGATGCTGAAGGCAGAGTGGAGAAATTCAAAAAGAAATACGGACAAAAATAATAGCCACTCATACCAATACACAACAGGTTACACCAATAGATGAAAAGAACATTGACTCCAATAGGAGTATTATGTTATCTGCTTTTGGCTATTAATGTTGCATCCGCTGAACTTCCAAGAGTTGCTGTACTGGATCTTAAACCAGAGAAAATCTCCACAAATAAGGCTATAGCTCTCTCCAAACATTTACGAAAAGCACTCAGAAAGGCAGGCAAAGTAGATGTTATAGAAAGAGAAGAGATGGGCAAAATCCTTGCTAAACACAAAGATCAACTAAAAGGATGTCTCGAAGAAGAATGTGTAATAAAAGTATGTAAGATTTTAAATGTAGAAGATGTAATTGCTAGTAGCATTTTAAAAATCAATTCTAAAAAATACGTTCTTTATATCAAATTCTTGTCTGTAAAAGATAATATGGTTTTTAATAGGGCTTTAAGAGCAGAAGTAACCAAAGAAGAGTTACCCGATAGAATACAAGATTATGCAAGTATATTATCTAATGCAATATTTGTATCGGCAGGAAAGGTTGTGAAAATAGATAAAGACGACATTTACATTAAGTTTAAAAATGGAAACACTCTTTCCACAGGAGTATTTTTGAGAACAGTGCGTCAAAGCGAACCAATAAAAAGTCTAAAAAGCAATGAAATCCTGGGACATAAAAAAGAAGATATTGGCGAAATAGAAATTATAGAAATTATAGAAGATACCTTAGCAATTGCAAAAAAACAAATTAGATGTAAGGAAATCCAATTGGACGACAAAGTTATGCTCAAAGAATCTTCAAGAATTTTTAAAGATGTGAATAAATTATGGAAGGTAGAAGTTAAACCAAAGCTCTTAAAGAAATATTACGTAGAACCAAAGTATCCAGAAATTGCAAAAAGGTCAAAAATTGAGGGACAAATTATGCTGAAACTCCTTCTTGGTACTAAAGGTCAAGTAATATTTGTTGAAGTTCTTAACTCATTACATCCATTATGTGATGCAGCTGCTATTAAGGCAGTAAGCCAGTGGAGATTTTCACCAGCAAAAGAAGACGACAAACCTGTAAAAGTATGGTTAGTTCAACCTATAAGATTTGAACTTGATAAATAAAATTTAAACTTTGGAGGTAAAAATGAAAAAAGATTTATTAGCTGTTAAAGATTTGAGCAAGAAAGAAGTAGCAGAATTATTCTTAATTGCCAAAAGATTAAAACAAACAAATCCAAAACACGAAAAACCATTGCAAGATAAAACAATTGCTCTCGTGTTTGAGAAACCAAGTTTACGAACACGAGTAACCTTTGAAACAGGAATTTATGAACTCGGAGGTAAACCTATTTACCTTTCACCACAAGATATAGGACTCGGGAAACGAGAGTCAATCTCCGATGTAGCTCGTAATTTATCTTTATGGGTTGGCGGAATAGTAGCACGAGTCTTTGCTCACCAAAGTATTGTTGAGCTTGGCAATTATGCAAACGTTCCTGTCATAAATGCCTTATCTGACCTTGAACATCCTTGCCAAGCACTTGCTGACTTATTTACTGTATATGAAAAATTCGAAACATTCAAGGGGCTAAAACTTGCATATATCGGAGATGGAAACAACGTATGTCATTCTCTAATGTTATTAGCAGAAACTTGCGAATTAGATATGTTTATTGCCACTCCTAAAGGATATGAACCAAATATCACAACACAAAATGCACAACTCCTAAATGACCCGCAAGAAGCAATTAGAGATGCAGATATTGTATATACAGATGTGTGGACTTCAATGGGAGATGAGGCACAAAAAGAGGAAAGATTAAAAACATTCAAAGATTTTCAGCTAAACAACGAATTACTAAAATATGCAAAGCCAGAATGTTTTATAATGCATTGTCTGCCAGCACATCGTGGTGAGGAAATAACAGCTGATGTTCTTGAATCGAAAAACTCTATAATCCTTCAACAAGCAGAAAATCGGCTACACGCACAGAAAGCACTATTTGCAATGTTGTATAAATAATAAAATAAGGGGGCGTCGTGTAATACACGCCCCCTCTATACTATCCTGTAATAGCCTTACAATCTTATTATCTTTTCAGTAACAGTTTTGTTCGGAGTAGTAAATCGAATAAAATACACACCTCTTTTAAATTCCATACCATTTAATTCAATTTGGTGATATCCGGACATTATTTTTTCTTTGAAGATTTGTTTTACACATCTTCCTGCCAAATCATACACTCCTAAATCTACTTTAGCTTTTTGTGGCATCGTAAAATCAATAGAGGCAAAAGAATTGAATGGTGTCGGTAAGACTGCAAACTTAAACTCCTTCTTTTGAAATTCTTCTACACCAGTTTGATTCTTAAAGAATTTTATCTTAACATCTATGACTTCACTGTTTACGACTTGATCTTTATTAGATAAAACAACATACCACTTGCTTGTCGGGAAAACAAAACTTACATTTCCTGAATCAACATCGGTTCCAATTTCAAACGCTTTAAAGCTTGAGTCACTTTCATACAGAGCAAAGTTCGCAGAATCACAAATAAAGAAATCAATATTTTTTACATCATTAATCCACTTACCAAATCTCTGTTTAACCAATAACTCATTTGTGTAATAGGTTTGACCATGAATGATTTCATTTGTAACACCAAAATCTATTTCGACCTTATATAATTGGGTAGAATCAAACATAGTATCTTGAGTTAAGGGAAGAGTTGGCATATTTCCCGAGAGATTATGAGACCAACTATAATGTTGTCCGGCAACACTATTATCTATTACCATAGTTACTTGATTAGACAAAGGTGGATACTTCCCAATACTTCCTGCATCTACTCTTAAGTAGTATTTATTTTCATCTCCTAACAAGAATTGTGCCATCCCATCAGAGTTTGTAAAATGCCAACCTGCAGTATAAGGATTAGATTCAACTTCTGCATATACTGTTACTCTTGCCCCATCTACCGGAATTCCAGATGCATCACCTACAAAAACCGATAAAGTACAATACGGAGTATATTCCGGAGTTGCATCCCAAATCCAGCTATCACCACGAAAGTTAAAAGGAAGTATTATTTTCCACCCCCAACCTTCATAATGATGAGTAGAATTAACAAACTTACATACTGGCTCCCAACCACACCATTTTTTATACCAAAATTCACTCCATATATGGTCATTACACATAGTAAGAGTACTATGTGTTGGAATTAATGCACTTCTTGCTGCAGCAGTAGTTATATCTGATTGTTCCCCACATCTTCCTATATGTATATGATATATTCTAACAGGTTGAATAGGTCTTTCATAACCAAATCCGGAATTAAATACCATAACATCATTAATCCATTTACTTACACGCCCAATAGCCCCATTATCCTCAATAACATCTATTTTTTCATTATATAATATTTTTTCTCCAATAAGCTCTTCTCTTAATATAGGTGAGACATCTCCTGCATATATAGTATCCGGTTGATTATTCCAAGCCCATACCGTTTTCGTGCAAGTATCCGGATAATTAAATAAATAATCTCTCCATAATCTTCCAATTGGTGGAAAACGTTCTCTACCAGTCGCTCTATCCACATATATAGGTGCCTCATCCGAAATTATTGGATGCACAATATTCCAGTAATACTTCTCCTTTGGAATTTCAAAATCCGTAGTATCTTGTCCATTGGTAGCCACTTTATATCTTGCCGTTGTATAATCGGGATATTCAATAAGTTCAACATATTCAAGCAAACTATCCGCTCGATATATAAGCTCCACGTTCTCAACAAAAAATTGAGTATAGTTCATATAATGGGCAAGGATAATCGGGTCAATACGAGCAATCTGAAATGCTACCTCGTCTTGATAAGGGAAAGAAGTTGAAAGAATAAGATTTCCATAAGTATTTTGACAATTTGTAGTCATACGAGAAAAATTATCCCAAAGAGCTACTTTAAGCCATTCCGGAACAACTTCGATTGCATCAATTGCTATAGAACTAATCTCATCGGGAAGAATTGGATGAAGAATACCATCAATTTTCGCACAATACTTTCTACCTGCTTGTATTCTACCACGAAATGAACAAGAATCTATAAGTGCCCAGTCCGCACTATCCTTTTGGGATGAAAAAATTTTAGCTTTTTTAGGATGAGAAACCTTACCGATTATTACTTCATCAGTCACATCGCCGACTACTTCTAATTTTCCAAAGTCCTGAACTCCAGTAATTCCTCTTTCATCAACCGATGAAAAATTTAATAACATAAAAAACAATACTATCATATTTCCTCCTTTATTGCATATACTTTAAATCAAAATCCTATTTTGTCAAGTCAAAATCCGTTAATTTATTTTTTTATCGGTTGTAAGTTTTTGTGTGTAGCCTGTTACGATCCCAATGAGTGAGAAGA
This sequence comes from bacterium, assembly GCA_030592575.1. GTDB lineage: Bacteria > Hydrothermota > UBA3073 > JACQXS01 > JACQXS01 > JAGMCN01. The sequence continues at coordinate 15,307 of JAUVIV010000033.1, forward strand.
AAAATAGCCCAATTGGAAGATAATCTATGCAGGTTTCAGATACTCCATAAACTAACAAACCCAAAATTGATGCTGTTCCTCCTACAACAAACAATTTACTATCAAGTGTTTGAAATTCTTGAGAGCAAAGAAATCGTATTGAGTTATAAAAAAACATACCCAAAAACAGCAAAAAAGCCAAGAGTCCTAAAATTCCAGTCTCACAAAGATAATGAGCGTACATATTGTGAGCATGATAATGTAATCCTTTGTTTTCGGTATCGCATTTTATAGCCGCTTCTCTATATGCTCCAAGTCCACATCCCGTTACAGGACGAGATTTAAACATCTGTGGCACAAGATATTTCAAAGTATTAGCTCTTTCCATAACTGAACGTTCTGAAGTTAAACTATTGACCTTCTTGTAATTTAGGCTGTAAAACCCAATGCTCATAACAAAAACTATTAAAGCTATCCATTTATTCTTAGCCCATAAAACTACCAAAATAGTTATACTCATGGCAAACACTCCCCCTAATGACCGTATAAACCACAAAGCAAAGAAAGAAAGTGGCATAAGTATAAAAGGAAGTATTTTTCCCTTTAATGATTTTCGAAATAGAAGTGCAGAAAAAGCAATCGGTGTGGTTAAAACCAAATATTTTGCAAACCTATTTGGGTTTCCCAGAGTCGATGTCCGAGGTCCCATCCTGATTCTAAAAATCTCATTTTCAAATGAAAACTTAAAATTATTCAAATACAACACTACTCCAATCACTGCGAGTATAATTCCTGATAAGATAATGATGTTTGCAATTTTTTTCACAGGAAATTTACCACTGGCAAAAATAAAATAAGATAAAAAATAACATACAAAAAGCATAAAAGCACCTAAACTAAGCAATTTATTAACAGAAAAAATACAGGACAAAAGAATTGCCCCCAAAAGTCCGTAAGCATAATGATTTAGTGAAATGTGCTTAAACTTATGTGAGCGGATAAAACAAAATAGAAGTATAAAAAAACTTAAATAAGCTACAAAAGATATAGTAGGTAGAAAAAGCAAAAAAAAGAAAGCACTCTTTTCGATTATCCTGTTCATATTATTTCAGTAAGCGGATTGAGCAGATTTAACTGATTTTCAATTTAGTAATTGAAAGTAAACTATTGTTTTATTCTTACTATTTTAAATCTGCTTTATCCGTTGAATCCGTTTACATAAATACTTTTATTGAGTATTAGCTTCCAGAACAGCTTCACTAAATATATCCAATCCTTCCTCAATTTGTTCACGAGTAACTGTGAGGGCAGGAATCAATCTAATGGTCTGAGTCCAATGCCCACAAGGATAGAGCAACAATCCTTTCTCAAGTGCTAATCGTAAAATACGCTGAACAACTTCTGAATTTGGTTCTTTATCGGTGTTTGGTTTTACGAACTCAACAGCAATCATAAGTCCTAAACCTCGCACATCACCAATAATAGGTGTTTTTGTTTTTAATTCACGTAATTTTTCAAGCATATATGCACCTTGTTTTTGAGCATTTGCTAACAGATTTTCTTCCTGAATTGTCTCAATTACTGCTAATCCAGCTGCACAAGAAATTGGACTTCCTCCACAAGTAGTACCATGAGATACAGCTCCCCATTTTTGCATAATCTCCGCTCTCGCCGCAGTTGCTCCTAATGGAAAACCATTGGCAATTCCTTTTGCAAGAGTTATTATGTCCGGGTTAACATTAAATGCTTGGGAGGCAAACCATTCACCTGTGCGACCAAATCCTGTTTGCACTTCATCGAATATAAGTAAAATGCCATATTTATCACAAATTTCTCGTAATGCAACTAACCAATTTTTAGGTGGAATAATATATCCTCCTTCACCTTGAATTGGTTCTACCAACAATGCTGCAACCTCTTGTGGTTCAATTACATATTCAAAAAGACGATTCAAATCATCAATAGCTAACTGTCCACATTTCTCCAGGTCATCAGATATTGCTGAACGGAATGGATAAGGAAATTGAGCGAAATAAATATCCGGCATAAAAGGACTATGTCCTGTACGATATTTTGCTTTTGAACTGGTTACCGATGTAGCTCCTAATGAACGACCATGAAAACCTCCGAGAAAAGCAATAATTCCACTTCGCTGTGTGGAATAACGAGCCAGTTTAATAGCTCCATCGACTGATTCCGACCCACTATTACCAAAGAAAAAAACATTTGTATCGCCCGGAGTAACTTGCCCAAGTTCGTCAGCTAAACGTAAAATTGGCTCATAATTAGTTACTCCAATTGCAGTATGTACCATTTTAGACATTTGAGATTTTGCCGCCTCAATAACACGAGGATGATTGTGTCCTACATTACAAGCACCAAAGCCTGCAAGAAAATCCAGATACCGCTTGCCATCCTTTCCATAAACATACGACCCTTCAGCACGTTCAATAGATAAATTAGGCCAATCTTGTGCTAAACAAGGAGCCAATAAATCATCTATATGTTCAACCAAATATTCAAATGATTTTTTGTTTTTTATTTCACTCATATTACCTCCAAATAATTTAAAAGACACATTGTAATGTATCTCTTGTTGTATCTTATAAAATATAAACTATTAGATGTGAATTAGTAACTGTTAATCGCAAGTCACATAAAAATTTCTGACATTCTCTATTACATAACTCACTTGTTCATCGGTCAATTCCGTATTCATTGGCAATGAAATAACTTCTTTGCAAATGCTTTCCGTTTCCGAACAATCACAAATACCTAATTCTAGCCCTTTATGTTCCCACATAGGTTTCTTCCAATGAATTAAAGTTTCGACTCCGTGTTCTTTTAGGTAAGAGAATAGTTCATCTCTCTTATTTGTCCTGACAACATAATTTTGATATACATCAAAATATTCTTCTCCATCAAAACAAGGTAAAGTTAATCCTAATAGACCTGACAAACCTTGATTATATAATTTTGCAATTGCTCGCCGTCGTTCAATCCAATTCGGAAGATGTTTTAGTTTCAAATCTAATACTGCGGCTTGAACGTTATCTAAAAGACAAGTATATCCGTGATAGTGATACTCACCGGTTTCCCTGTCTTCACCATTAAATCTTAATTGACTTACTTTTCTGGCTACTTCCGAATTATTTGTTGTTATCGCTCCACCATCTCCAAATCCCCCTAATATCTTAAATGGATAGTGACTAAAACATCCTGTTAATCCAAATGAACCGGCAGACTTTCCATTATATTTACCACCTATTGATTGTGCTGCATCCTCAATTACTACAAGATTGTATTTCTCCGCAATTGCCATCAATCTGTCCATATTGCACAACCGACCGTTTAAGTGAACTGGAATAATCGCCTTAGTTTTTGATGTAATAGTTAATTCAAGTTTATCCATATCCATATTATGGTCTTTTCCAACATCAATCAAAACAGGTACAGCACCACAATGCACAATAGCAGAAACAGTAGCAACAAAGGTATGTGCAACTGTTATCACTTCATCACCGGAACCAATATCAGCAGCAAGTAATGACAAGTGTAATGCATGATACCCGCTATTTAATCCTATTGCATATTTGGTACCTACAAATGCAGCCAAATGTTCCTCAAAATCCTTTAATTGTTTTCTCATTACCAAATCACCTTTGGAAAGAACCTCTGTGATAGCTGTATCAATTTCACCTTTTAAATTATTATAATGTTTACCCGGTTCTACAAACGGTAATTTATATGCCATTTTTCACCTCTTTATAATTATATTAAACTCTTTACAGTCTTAACAATATTATCAGCATCAATATAATAAGCTTTCTCTAAAACAGAAGACATTGGTGCCGGAGTATCAGGTAAGGTTACTCTCTTAATAGGTGCTTTAAGACTTTGGAAAATATTTTCAGTAACTAAAGCGGAAATTTCACCTGCTACCCCACAGGTTTTCCAAGCAGCATCAGCAACAACCAATCGCCCTGTCTTTTTCACAGATTTGAATATAAGAGTTTCGTCCAATGGTTTAAGCGTTCTTATATCAATAATCTCTGCATCAATTCCATCTTTTTGAAGAATACTTCCTGCTTCAATCGCTTTTTGAACCATCCAGGATGTAGCAACGATAGTAACATCTTTCCCTTTTTTTCTGATAGCACCTTTACCTATCGGTACAGTGTACATTTCTTTTGGAACATCTCCCGTAATTTCATACAACCAGCGGTCATCAATGAAAACAACAGGATTATTATCATAGATAGCACTGATAAGCAACCCTTTAGCATCATAAGGATTGCTGGGCATAACTACCTTAAGTCCGGGAATATGTGTAAACATAGCTTGTATCGCTTGAGAATGTTGAGCAGCCTGCTCCCCTCCTCTATTAATAATTCCCCAGATAGTCATCGGAACATTTACCTGTCCGCCAAACATATAATGCCAATTTGCAATTTGATTAGCTATTTGATCCATAGCATAATACATAAAATCCATTCTCGGATGCATAACAATAGGACGCATTCCTGTCAAAGCCGCACCTGCTGCCGCACCGGTAATTCCGCTCTCGGATACAGGGGTATCTATAATTCGATTCTCACCAAATTTATCAACGAGTCCAACTGTAGTAGCACCTACATACCAAGGGCTAATAACCCCTTGTCCTATAAGAAAAACATTCTTGTCTTTCTCAATTGTCTGATGCAATGCTTCGTTAATTGCCTTAACATACGAAAGTTTTCTCATTTTGTTATCTCTTAATCTGTTTTATCCGTTAAATCCGCTTACCTAAATTCTTTGTGTCTAAATCTTTTGCAAAAACATATTTATGTAATTCATTAGCTTTCGGAAAAGAGCCTTTTTCAGCAAAAGCAAGCGATTCTTCTATTTCTTTATTTATCTGTTTAGAAATTTTCTCTTTCTCTGATTTTGACAAAATATCCTGTTTCATTAAAAAAGCTTCCAACCTTTTAATCGGACATTTTGCCATCCATGACTTCAATTCTTTTTCGCTCCTCAATCCTTTATCCACATCTATATTTGGCCCCACATGCCCTCGCCATCTATAAGTCAGGCATTCTAATAAACTCGGTCCTTTACCTTCACGAGCAAAATCAATTGCTTTTTTCGCTTGTTCAAAAACCTTAATCGTATCATTTCCATCTATACAAACACCCGGCATTTTAAATGCCTCTGCCTTTTTGTAAATTCGTGTATCCGACAGACACTTTGATATATTCATATGTGTAGAATAAAGATTATTTTCACAGACAAAAATTACCGGCAACTTCTTAAGTGCAGCAAAGTTAAGTGATTCGTAAAACGCTCCTTCATTAGTTGCTCCATCTCCAAAAAAAGCTACGGCAACATTGTCTTTTTCCCTTATATGAAAACTCAATCCCACTCCTACAGCTAAAGGAATTGTTCCTGTAACGATTGCAGAACTTCCGGGAAATCCTATGTCAGGTGAAGTAATATGCATAGAACCACCTCTCCCTTTAGAGCATCCGGTAATTTTGCCATATAATTCTGCCATCAATGTATTTATATCCCCACCTTTAGCAATATAATGCCCATGAGAACGATGAGTGCTAAAAACATAATCCTCTTTACGCAATGCACTGCATACACCGGTTGCTATTGCCTCTTGACCAATATATAAATGACAGGGACATATTATCTCCTTTGCTCGAACAAGTTCCCCTATTTTTTCCTCAACTCTGCGAATCCTTAGCATTGTAATATACATTTTCTTTAGTACTGCAGGAGAAATATTATTATGTGGTTTTTTGTTAATTGGCATTTTAAATTTACCTTGATATAACGATTTTCATAGTCTGTAAAATTATATTTAAATCAATCAAAAATGAACGTTCTCTAACATACTTTAATTGCAATCTTATTTTCTCAGGTCTTATTTCCTCCAGATAAGTTTTCTCCGGATCAGAACTCCCGGCAAGAATACTTCCTTCATCTGAGTTCCAAAGCGAAGCCCAGTCAGTTATTCCGGGACAAACACTGAGAATAATTTTTTCTTCTTCGGTAAACATATCAACATACATTTTAACTTCCGGTCTCGGTCCAACAAAACTCATTTCACCTTTCAATACATTAATCAATTGTGGGAGCTCGTCAAGTTTATATTTTCTGATATAGCTCCCAATCATTGTAATACGAGTATCTTCATCGGATGTTGAGGAACCGCCTAATTTTTCCGCATCTACCACCATAGTTCTAAATTTATATATTTTAAAAAGCTTCCCGAATCTACCAACTCTTATTCCTCGGTAGAAAACAGGTCCTTTGTCTTCAACTTTTATCAATATGGAAATGACCAATAGAATAGGTGAGATTAATATCAATCCGATTACAGAAAATATAATATCAAATAAACACTTTGCCATTATTTCTCTCTCATATATTTCAAAGGATGTGAAAGAACAAACGCTATTTTGAAAGCATAACGCTTTAATATAAAATGTAATATACAATTATCAATACTCTCCAATGATTTCAGAACAGTCACAAAAGTTTTAGGAATTTTTTCAAAAGGGATTGCAAGAAAAGTCATTAAATCAAAATATCTGAATTCTGTTTTGCCAAAATATTTTTTGAAAATTTTCAAATCGGACATACGCAATATACTATTAAGAGTATTGGTAGTTCTCTCGCCCCGTTTATATCTAATATAACGACTCAAATTCAGAACAGGATTATGCCCGAGAGTATCTATCCCTAAAAATATACCATCTTTTTTCAACACACGACATACTTCCGATAATGCTTTATCTAAATCTAAATACGCCATCATTCCACTACTAAAAACAATATCAAAACTATTATCAGGAAACCCCATTTTTTCAACATTCCCTACAAGAAAGTTGCAACGATTGGATACATTTTCTTTTTTTGCAAACACTTTGGCTACTTTAATTGCAACATCCGATATGTCTATACCTGTAACAAAAGCACCCCTTTTCGCCATATACATAGAATGCACCCCTGTCCCACAACCATAATCTAAAATTTGCTTATCGGAGCATCTGTTCTTTAAAAAATCTTCAAGAAATATATATCCTTTTCGAAGCGAAGGACGTGCAATTCCAGCACCATAACACCAGTTACGAGCTTCAGGATTTTCTAATATCTTAGATAATCTTGAATTGTAATGTGCTTTTTCTATTTGAGTTCGCAGTTCCATTAAGTTTTTTTAACAATAAAGAGTAGGGCTTTGATTTATCAAAACCTTTGGACACAATAAATTGTGTCCAAACATATTATATCCGTTTATATCTGTGTACTCTATGATTCATTTTGTCTCTTTCAAAATAGCTCTCACGTTTTTCCAAAACCGCTTTGAAATGGAA
>JAUVIV010000034.1 GCA_030592575.1 bacterium
AAAAAGAAATCATAGAGATTGAAGATTGGCTTAATAATAGACCAAGGAAGTGCTTGAATTATCAAACACCATTGGAAGTCTTGGAAAAAGAAAGGAGCGTTGCACTTGCTGGTTGAATTCAGTATTTTAATTTCTTTATTTCACTCTTCAATAAAATCTTAATGTAAGTAAGAAAGTTGTCAAAATAGGGATGAAGGATTTTACTTAGTTAAAAAGAAGTGAAAGAATAGTCAATAAAGTAGAATACCCCACCTAAAGACGGGGCATTCAAGTTATCTTCTTCGTAAAAATTCTTTGTTTTATTGTAGTTTTATTACTTTTCCTTTGAAGGTTTTGTCTGCTGCTTTTAACGAATAGAAGTATATACCACTTGAGAGTTTTTGCTTTCCTGATAATGCAAAATGGTGAAGCCCTGAAGTAGATTCGGCTTTAATTACTGTTACTTGTTTTCCTGCAATATCGTAAAGGACTAAATCTCCAAGAGCAGTTCCTGAGTAGGAAAGTTCAAATACAATTTTACCTGTGAAAGGATTTGGATGAATCATAAGAGAGGGTTATACAATATCTTTTGCCTCTTCTTCTACGCCAACAAAATTAGAATTAATATCTGTTGCTCCTGGTGAAGCAGTTTGTGATAATGAACTTATTGTATATCCTTCAGGGATACTTTCCTTTGCGATTGTTATAGTATACGAAGAAGCACTATCAGATACTGGCATAAGATAACTTCCATCGGAGAAAGTTTTTGCATAAGTACCTCCATAACCTACTGCACTACAATCTAAGTGACACTTGTCATAAGGAGCGCCATCTTTATAAACATATCCTGAAATAAAATTTGTTGTTCGATAGGCTTTAAAGTTTATAGTAATTAGAGAATCAGCAGGAGGAAATTGCATTACTTGTTTGTGAAGTGGATTCATAAAATCAGGGTATAATTGCCCTGCAATACTTGCTTGTGTCATATAGAAACAAATCCCAATACTGGCTGTTTTGATAAAAATACTATATGTTCCGGTACCATCGGTTTTTCCCGGTTTTGCACGTTTAAAGCCATCTATGCTTCCTATCCCCATAACTTGTGCTGGTGCTGTAATTAAACTTCCTAAGTCGTCTCTCAATTCACCTGTTAGTCTAGTTACGATAGATGCAAAACACATTTCTATATTTTTTGTAACAGTTCCTAAAACATAAATACTATCATTAGTTACATCATTACTCGAATAGAAAGGAACTACTTCTGCAATATCAAGAGCTACAACCTTCCAATATTGGTTAGCACATTCATCTGGCATAGAAATTGAATAATTTCCATTAGCGTCTGTAAAGTCTCCACATCCATATTCAAACTCTCCATTCTCTATATTTATTATTCTTATTGTACTGACAAAAATATGCGGCTTATTTGCTGGGACAGTTACTTTGCCAGATACTGAATGTGAAGAAGTCGCTGGATTAACAGTCATTATAACAGTATCTGAAACTCCATTATCTTCAGCATAAAAAATGATTTTCCCTTGAAACATGAAAGGATCGCCGATTTCATGATATACTCCATTAATTGTCTCATCTTCATCATCAAATCCACCGTCAATCATTTTAGATTTCATGATCCATGGGTCACTGGGATCTAATCCATTATTGTTTAGGTCAACATATATTGTTACATTTGCAGAATTACTACCGTCAAACGAGGCTGTTATATCCAACGTACTTGCAGTTGTTATTGTTGGTGTAGAAGAACCATTTATCAGAAGATCGTGAATACCATAAACCCTAAATGTAAAAAAAGATAAAACTATTATAAAACAACATTTTTTCATTTTTCCCTCCTATTTATATAAATATATTCTCTTAATTAAATTTTGTCAAGCAAAAAAGTCTGGATTCTCTTTGTTTAAGTTTTAAAAATATATATAAGTGGTAATTTTTCCAATCCATATAAATCTGTGTGCAAATGTTTTTTGATCTTCTAATTTTCTAATCTTGTAATTTGTGTATCTCCGTGTTCTCTGTGGTTAATTTTTCTTGACATCAGTTATTTAAAGATTAGTTATTAAAAGATGAGTGCCTTATTATTGCTACTACTCCTGAATCATATTGATATAGCGAAGGTAAGTGGGGTAATTCATCCTCCAACTGCTGAATATACCCTAAAAGCAATACAGCAAGCAGAAGAAGATGGAGCGGAATGCTTGATAATTGAGCTTGATACTCCGGGAGGGCTTGATGTATCAATGCGGGAAATCACAAAGGCAATATTAAACGCAAAGGTTCCGATAATTGTTTATGTTTATCCGAGTGGGGCAAGATGTGCATCAGCAGGGGTTTTTATTTTACTTTCGTCTAATATCGCTGCAATGGCTCCCGGGACGAATATTGGAGCGGCTCATCCTGTAGCAATGGGCGGTAAGAAAATGGATGAAACGATGAATGCGAAAGTGGAGAATGATGCTGTTGCTTATATAAAGTCAATTGCTAAAAAAAGAGGGAAAAACGAGAAATGGGCAGAAGATGCCGTTCGTAAATCTGTGAGCGTAACTACGGAAGAAGCATTAGAACTTGGAGTAATTGATATCATTGCAGAGAATTTAGAGGAGCTTTTAGAGAAACTTGATAGTTTGGAGGTAGAGATTGATGGCAAGACTCAGGTACTCAATACTAAAGATGAATCCACAAAAGAGATTAAATGGAGTTTTAAGGAAAAGTTTTTTTCTAAAATAGCAAATCCAACCATTGCCTATATGCTTTTAATGATTGGGATGTGGGGAATAATCTTAGAGTTCTCTCATCCAGGAGGATTCGTTCCCGGTATAGTTGGCGGGATCTCGCTAATACTTGCGTTTTATTCTTTCCAAATACTACCGGTAAACTATGCAGGAGTCGGGCTTATTATACTTGGATTTATTTTGTTCATTCTTGAGGTGCTAACCCCTACTTATGGTCCCCTTGCAATAGGGGGTGTTACTTCATTGTCTCTTGGTTCCTTAATGCTTATACAGGTTGAAGCTCCATTTTTACAGATTTCCAAAGTTTCTATATTTTTTGCAGTTGCTTTAACCGGGTCATTTTTTGTTTTTGTATTGGCTATGGCATTCAGGACAATGCGAAAAAAACCAATTACAGGAAAGAGAGGATTGATAGGAAAAATAGGAATCGTTAAGGAAAGGATTGAGCCAAATTTGGAAGGAAGAGTTTTTATTACAGGAGAATGGTGGAAAGCAATATCAGATGAAACAATAGAAGTTGGAGAAAAGATAAATGTGATAGAAGTAAATGAACTTGTTTTAAGAGTTAAGAAAAAATAGGAGGAAGATATGAGTATACCAATAATAGTGTTTGTTGTGTTTTTTGTTGTGATAATTCTTGCTAATGCATTGAAAGTACTTCCAGAGTACGAGCGAGGAGTAGTCTTTAGACTTGGTAGATTTGTCGGAGTTAAGGGGCCAGGGCTTATAATCATTATTCCGTTTATAGACAAAGTTGTAAGAGTTTCATTAAGAGTGATTACTCTTGATGTCCCGTCTCAGGACATAATAACTCGAGATAATGTTTCAGTCAAAGTAAATGCAGTTGTTTATTTTAGAGTTATAGAGCCGGAAAAAGCAATTATCGCTGTTCAAGATTATCTTTATGCTACCAGTCAGATTTCTCAAACTACTTTAAGAAGTGTTCTTGGAGAGTCAGAGCTTGACGAAGTACTTTCCAGTAGAGATAAGATTAATAAGGATTTACAACAGATAATTGATGAACAAACTGACCCGTGGGGAATAAAAGTATCTCTCGTTGAAATAAAACATGTGGATTTACCGGAAACAATGCAACGTGCTATGGCTAAGCAAGCCGAGTCAGAAAGAGAACGTCGTGCAAAAGTAATTCACGCTATGGGTGAATCAGAGGCATCTGAGAAGCTTAGAGAAGCATCGGAAACTTTAGCTAAATCTCCTTCTGCCTTACAACTCAGGTTTTTGCAGACACTTTCGGATGTAGCAGCAGAGAAGAATTCTACTATTATATTCCCGTTACCTATAGAACTGATAAAACCTTTACTCGGTAAAGATTGGGCAAAGTAAAAAAATAAAATAATGGGTTTTCTATCATTTTTCTTATTGCTCCTATTCTTCAATCAAAATGAAGATTTTAAGTTCGCTATGGGGCTATTTAACGATGGAGTATATACGCTTGCACGGAAAGAGCTTGTAAGTTTTACGCAAGCTAATCCTGAGTCTGAATTTCTTCCGGATGCTAAATATTTTGCCGCAGAGTGTTCTTATCGGGGAAAGCAATATAGAGATGCTATTAGAGAATTTAAGTTTGTCCATACATTGTATCCTAAATTTGCATTACGTGCTTATATGCGTGTTGGACAAGCTTATTATGAACTTGGAGTAATAGATTCAGGAATCGTTGTATTTGAGAAAATCCATGACCAAATTCCGGATGAAGCAAGTTATTGGCTTGGGGAAGGGCATTTCAAACTTAAAAACTATGATAAAGCTATTGAGTATTATAAACTTGTAGAAAGTGGAAAATACGAGCAATATGCTTTATATTCTGTTGGGTTTGCTTATTTCAAACTTAAGAATTACGAAGAAGCTATATCTCATTTAAATGATGTAAATAGTAAAGCATTACTTCCTCAAGCTGCATTTCTTATTGCATCGGCTTTTTACGAAAAAGAAGATTATGACGGAGCTGTTTCTAAATTGCAAAATATTAAGGGAAAGTATGAGTCTAAAGCCGCTTTCTTATTAGGTGAGCTATTTTACAAAGAATCAAAATTCAAGGAAGCGGTGAATTATTATACTAAATGCCATACTCCTATTGGGATTTCCGGTGTGGCAAAGAGCTATTATGCTTTACGTAGTTATTCGAAAGCTCTTAAAGAGTATAAAAAACTTCTTGTGTATGCGAATTACAAAACCGATGCAATTAAGTCTATAGGAAGAATATATTATGACCAAAGATTATACAAAGAGGCAATAGATTGGTTGGATAAAAGTACTGCTTATTCCGCAAAACTTATGATTAGCAATTGTTATTTTGAAATGGGCAAATATAATCTTGCTTTTTCAAAATACGATTCGCTTTATCAAGCTACTCATGATCAGGAAGCACTTTATCGAATGGCACTTTCGGTTTATAAACTTAAAGAATATGAAAAGGCAAAAAAATTACTATTAGAATGTAAAACTCCTGATTCAAGAATTTCTTTGCTTCTCGGAGAAGTTTTTTACAAGGAAGATAAATATAACGAGGCTCTTAAATATTATAAAGAAGCGAGTAAGTCAAAATCCAAAGAACGTGAAGGATTAATTGGAATGAGAGCTTGTTATATTGCTCTTAAGAAACCGAATAAAGCTTATAAAATTGCCAAGCTTTTAGTCAATAAGTATCCAAATAAAAAAACTTATCAGGAGTTTGCAGAAGCGGCTTACTTTAATAAAAGGTATGATGAGTCAGCAGAATATTATTCACGTTGCAAGGGGCCGGATGCTTTGCTTCGTGCAAGCAATATATATTATGAAAATGGAAAGTATGGTAAAGCGATAAACGGATTTGAAGACTTTCTTGCATCTTATCCTTTGCATAAAGAGTCGGCTCAAGCAAAATATTTGATTGGACTTTCTTATAGGAAAAAAGGGAATTTTGCAAAGTCAAGGGATATTCTAAATGAATTTTTACGTCTTTATCCTGGTACTGATTTTGAACTTAAGGCAAAATGTGCTATCGGAGATAATTTCTATGATGAAGGAAATTATAAAGAGGCAGAACTTACGTATAAAAATGCCATCGAAGGATTGAAATATGACAAAAATACACTTCGTCCAATTTATGGTATTTTGGATTCAAAGCTTCAACTTGATGGGCTCAGTAGTACATTAGCAGTGACTAACACTTATATTGAAGGATTAAAAGACATTGAAATTGCAGATAAGTTAAGAATGAAATCAGGAGATATGTGTCTTAATGAGGCAAAATTTGAGCCTGCAATTGTATATTATGAAAGAGTAAAAGATTTAAAATTACTTCCTCTTGCAACTTATTCAATAGCAAATTGTTATAAAAAATTAAGCAATAGAAAAGATGCAATAAAATATTTTGAAAGTGTTGTAGCTCGTTTTAACAATTCAAAATTTGCTCCGTTGTCGCTTTATGAATTAGGAGATATCTATTATACTCATAAAGAATATGGAAAAGCAATTAACTTTTTGAATAAACTCTTACAAAAATATTCAAAATGGGAAAAAGCAGAAGAGGCAAAACTTCGTAGAGCAATATGTTATATAAAGTTTGGAAAAATCGGTGAGGCGGAAAATGAATTAAAAGATATTGTAACTAACGCTAAGAAAGATAGGGTTGTAGCTCAGGCAAGGCTTGAGCTTGCGAAATTACTTATAATTCAAGGAAAACTTGAAGATGCGAAACAGGAACTAACTCTTGTTCTTCGAAGTAGAGTTACTATATTATTGCCTGAAGCAAAATATGAGTTTGGGCAAATATATTTTGAGCAAAAAGAATATGAAGCTGCATTAAAAACATATCTTAAAGTGAAATATCTTTATGGTGAAAGCAAATTTATAACTCCTTCCTTATATGGAGCGGCACAATGTGCCGAGCACTTAAATAATAAAGAAAGTGCCAAAAAGTTTTACCAGATGATAATAGAAAGAGGTGATGATTCTGACCTCAAGGCTAAAGCTGAACAAGCATTAAAGAAATAAAAAATCTTCTTCTCCTTATATTTTACTTATCTTACACGAAACTTTCCTCGGCAGAAAAAACTCCTGTAGTATTTCAATAAATAATCATTTTTTACTTGTTTTTTGAAACTTCCGAGATACTATTCAAATATGAATAATTGGATTGGAACTGATGAATCAGGAAAGGGCGATTATTTTAGCGGACTTTCAGTGGCTGGAGTTATGGTTGATATATCTGTAGCTTCAAAATTAAAGGAACTTGGAGTGAAAGATTCAAAAAAGTTAACGGATTCCAAAGTTAAAATATTGAGTGATTCAATTAGAGAAATATGTCTTTATTCTGTGGTTTCAATAGGTTCGGAGAAATATAATGAGCTTTATGCCAGATTGCGTAACTTAAATCTAATACTTGGTTGGGCACATGCACGGGTTATTGAAAATTTGCTTATTGATATGGAACGAAAGTTTCCAAAAGTGAATTGCGAACTTATTATAGTAGATAAGTTTGGAAATGAGAAATATATTAAGAATGCTCTTATGGAAAAAGGCAGACAAGTGAAACTTGAGCAAAGAGTAAGAGCCGAATCTGATATTGCAGTTGCGGCTGCTTCAATCCTTGCGAGAGATGGATTTCTCAAAGAATTAAGAAAAACAGGTGGTAAAATTGAGACTGTCTTGCTGAAAGGTGCAGGAGATAAAGTAGAAGAATTAGCACGAGAATTAATTAAAAAACATGGAAAAGAGGTTCTTAATAAAATTGCCAAGATTCATTTTAAGACAACTCAGAAAGTTGGAGGGTAAATATGGAGGACGAGAAACATAATTTAGATAGAATATGGGCTCCATGGAGGACAAAGTATATTTTTTCACCTCCCGAAAAAGAGTGTATATTTTGCGAGGCAGTAAATAAGAAAGATGAAGAAGTTTTTATCTTGTGTCGTGGAGAGAAAGCGTTTGTGATTATGAATATTTTCCCTTATAATAATGGGCATTTGATGGTTGTACCATACAGACATATAGCCAATATTGAAGAGCTTACACAAGAAGAAGCGGATTCGCTTTTTAAACTTGTACAAAAGTCAGTAAAAATTTTAAAGGCAAAAATGAGACCTCAGGGATTTAATATAGGTATAAATGTTGGAAAAGTAGCTGGTGCCGGGATAGATAAACATCTTCATATACATATAGTCCCACGATGGAACGGGGATAATGCCCGTAGTTGCAGAAACAAAAGTAATCTCTCAGTCTCTTGAAGGAACATATAAATTATTGAAAGAAGAGTTCAGTAAACAAATATAAACTCAATGAACTTTGCAAAGAAACAAAATATTGATTTCTGGAAATGAAAAGATGTTTGCTAATTTACCTAAGTTTAATGACCGAAATTATATCCATTTTGTTACCGCAAAAACTTTTGAAAATCATTCCTATTTTGAAGAGGATAAATGTTGTTCAATATTATTGGACGAATTGGATTTTTATAGAAAACGCTTAGGGTTTAAAGTGTTGGGATATGTTGTTATGCCTGAGCATTTACATTGTTTGATTTTCTGGGATGTAGATGAATATCCGAAGTTGACGATTAGTAAGATAATGATGGGAATCAAGGGATATTCTGCAAAATTGATTATTGAACACCTGGGTAAGCAGGGGCAATTGCCCCTGCCTACCCGTGAGGGAGAGAATAAATTACATCGCCGGCAATGGAAACACCAAATCTGGCAAGCGGGTTTTTATGATTTCAATATCTATACTGAAAAGAAATTTCATGAAAAATTAAACTATATTCATAATAATCCTGTTACCGCCGGATTATGCGAAGCACCTGAAGATTATCAATGGTCAAGTTGCCGAGAGATTATAGGAATAGATGAAAATCCTGTTTTTAAAATTGATTTTTTGTAAATTTTGAAAGGGAAAATTAGGAAGTAAAAATGAACAATCCTAAAAGACATCACTACGTACCTCAATTTTATTTAAAAAATTTTACTAACAGTAAAGGATTATTGCAGATTTTTGATAGAGAAAAAAACGAATACCGTCAACAAAACCCACTTAATACAGCAGTTCAAGGACATTATTATACTTTTCGGACTGAAAAAGGGAAGAAACATACAGAAATTGAAAAATTATTTTCAACGATTGAAGACAAAGCTAAACTGGTAATAGATAAAATTGATGCGAGGGAAAATATTGCAGTCGAAGAAAAGGAAAGTTTGGCAACTTTTATCTCATTTCAAAAAACGAGAGTACCGGATTTTGAAAAGAATATTAATAAATTAAGTGAAAAACTATTTAAAAAAAATATCCAGAAAACCTCTTCTCATGAAACTGTAGCTTCATTTATCAAAGAGTACGAGAAAAATACAGACAAGAAACTGAACATATCTCCAGAGGAACTATTTGAAATTTCTCAGAATGAGAACAGATATTCTATTGAGTTTATAAGAGAATGGAGTCTAACGATGGCGATTAGACTGGGAAGAGACTCTATTAAATATTTTCTAGATATGGATTGGATATTTCTTCAAGTACCGAAAAAGGCTTCTTTTATTACAAGTGATAACCCTTTTGCTTTAGTTCCTCCCAGTAATTATGACCCTAAAAGTCTCTATGGTGTTGGTCTAATAACACCTGGAGCAAAAAAGCAGATTCCGTTAAGTCAGAGAACTTGTTTAGTGATGACTGACCACGGGCAAAATATATTAAGTAGAGAAATTGATAGAGAGCTTGTTAGAAAAGTTAATCTGATTACTGCAATAAATAGTGACCGATTCTTAATAGCAAGAGATATAACTTTATTAAAAAATATTGTTAAGATTACAAAAGTAAATGAACGGAAGAAAAAAGAAAGAGTGCGTGTAATTTAATAAATGCTATGAATACTTATTCTATATGAATTTAGTAGTTAATAAAAATTAGAAATGAACTGGAAATCTTGTCCATATAAAGAGCATCCTCGTAAGACGATGTTTCTTGTAATCTTCTTGATTGCGATTTGGGTAGGAGTATATTTCTCTTTTGGGCTTTATGGAATCATTATCGCACTGATTTTACTCGGAGGTGGATTGCTCCCATATTGGCTACCAACCTATTATTCGTTAGATGAAGAAGGAATAAAGATAAAAGGAATTATATTGGAAAAAGTAAAAAAATGGGAAGAATTCAGGTCATATTATGAAGATAAAAATGGAGTATTCTTGTCTCCATTTGCTAAACCAACTCGGCTTGAGAATTACAGAGGCATTTATGTAAGATTCAATAACAACTCTAATGAAGTAATAGATTTTATATCTACTAAAGTTGAGAAACCAAAGAAGAAAGATAAAAAAAATTAATCCAGAGGAGGAATGATGCGTAAACTTATATTTATCAATATGATGTTGTTTGTTCCTATATTTCTTCTTGGAACAACAAGGCATATATGCGAGTCAGATGGTGCACAAGGAATACAGGATTCCATAAATGCAAGTTCTGCGTATGATACGGTATTAGTGCATACAGGAACTTATTGGGTGTGTGATATAGATAATAAAGGTATAACGATGAAAGATTCTATAAGGCTTATTAGTCCTCATTCGGATAGCGTTATTTTAAGTGGGTGGAACTATCTGGGTACGGTAGTTGCCTTTCATGTAATTTCCTGTGATTTTGGTGATTCCTCATCCCATGAAGCTCTGATAAAAGGATTTACAATTACAGAAGGTGAAGCAAGAGGTTCTGCGCCAAACAATTACGGTGGCGGAATTTATTGCAAACTTGCATCTCCTGTAATAAATTCTTGTGTGATAACCGGTAATTCGGCTACTTATTTCGGTGGTGGAATTTACCTCTATACTTCATCACCTACAATTACTAATAATATAATAAACAATAACTCCTCTGATAAGGATGGCGGTGGAATTTATATCCGTGAACATTCATTTCCTCAAGTTACTTGGAATACTATAACCAACAATTCTGCTGAATGTGGTGGTGGAATTCATATATATGATTCCTCATCTCCTACTATTGCTAATAATATGATAAGCAATAATTCCTCTAATGATGGAGGAGGAATATACATTGAGCATTATGCATCACCCATAATTAGCAGTAATGTGATAGATAAAAATTCATCTGATAATGGAGGAGGAATTTATATATGCGATCATTCATCGCCTGCGATTACCAGCAATATGATAATCAGCAACTCATCTACGAATGGCGGTGGATTTTATATCTTTAATTTTGCATCACCTACACTTGTTCGCAATACAATAATCAATAATATAGCTGATGTAGGAAGTGCTATCTATCATCTAAGTGGCTCAACAACTACTATCGGGAGATGCTTTTTTGTTGATAATGGTTCATACGATAAGAGTTCAGGAGTGGCTTTTATCCATTCCAGTGGTAGTACATTTCAAATTTCCAATTCACATTTATATTACAATACTTTCCAGCCAGATACAGAGATTGATAATAACACAAGTATTACTATCCCATTGGAAAGTAATTTCTGGTGGTACACAGACGATGCTACTATAGGTTCATTAATTAAGGGACCAAATGACCATGACCCATATAAAACTACTTTTATATCTAACACACCTGGTGAACCTATTTCAATAGATTCTATCCGTAATTACAACAACAATTATTCTCTTGTAATAGATTCCCTTGAAAATGAGTCGGATACTTTGTATCTCCGTATATATGGAGCAGACAGGAATGTAAGATTCAGGGAAGCAGCAGTAGCAATTATTAAATCGAATATATATCCTGATGGTATAGCGGTTGCACTTGCCGAAACAGATACTAATTCCGGGATATATCAAGGGAAAGTGATTGTAAAAGTCTCAACAGGAAATGATACTATCAGATTAGATGATATTCACAACACAGTGAAGGTAAATTCTACTTGTAATATCATCACGATTGTTGCGAATATAGATACCACACAAGAATTTGTAATATGGTATCGATGCGGACCCGGGATAGAAGAAAAACCAAGACCTAATAATCAAAATGCAAAATTAGAAGTTTACCCAAACTTCTTTATGGGAGTTGCCGAAGTCAGGTATTTTCTACCAAAGGATTCTCAAGTAAATATTGAAGTGTATAATTTATCGGGACAAAAGATTACGGATATTGTGAATCAACGAAAAGAAGCGGGTTTACATACAGCAACTTGGAATATACCTAAAAGTTCTACATCCGGAGTTTATTTCATACATCTCGTAGCAGATGCTGGTAAAAACAATTGTTACAAGCAGGTAAAGAAAGTAGTGCTTACAAGGTAAGAAATGAATATGAATTATATGAAAGAAGCTTTGAAACTTGCGAAAAAAGGACTTGGCAGTACTTCGCCAAATCCAATGGTAGGTGCGGTTGTAGTGAAAAATGGAGAAAATATTGGCAAAGGATATCATAAGAAAAAGGGTGAGCCACATGCTGAAGTGATTGCTTTAAAAGACGCCGGTATAAAAACCAAAGGTGCCACTCTTTATGTAAATCTTGAACCTTGTTGCCATTTTGGAACTACTCCTCCCTGCACGCGAGCAATAATTTGTGCAGGAATTAAAGAAGTGCATATTTCAATTAAAGATCCTTCACCTTGGGCTAATGGCAAAGGAATTATAGAACTCAAAAAGGCAGGTATAAAGGTAATACTTGGAGAATGCGAACAAGAAGCGAATGAGTTGAACGAAGCTTATTTCAAATGGGTGAAAACGGGTATTCCATTTGTCAATTTTAAAGCAGCTATAACTCTGGATGGGAAAATAGCCGACTTAAATAAGGGTTCTAAATGGATAACAAATGAGCGTTCAAGGAGATTTGTTCATAAGTTGCGTAGTCAAGTTGATGCGGTTATGGTTGGTGTAGGAACTGTAATTTTAGATGACCCGCAACTTACAGTAAGATGGGGGAGAGGTAGAAATCCAAAACGAATTATATTGGACTCACATTTAAAAATTTCAAAAGAGGCGAAAGTTTTGGGCGATAAATGTATAATTGCATCTCTTTCTGGTAGGGGCGAACCTATGTGTTCGCCTGAATCATTGGGACAAACACACAAATTTGCCCGAGATGTCCGTACTACCATTTGGCATATCAAAAAAGATACTAATGGGAAAGTGGATATTTTAGAAGTTTTAAAACGTGCAGGAAAAGAGAATATCCAGAGTATATTAATAGAAGGTGGAAAAGAAGTATTTACCGAAAGTTTATCCAGAGGGCTCGTTGATAAAGTTTATTTTTTCATTGCTCCAAAGCTTCTTGGTTCCGGGATTTCGGTTATAAAAGATTTAGGCATTAAGAAAATAGAAGATGCACTTTCTCTAACTTCCGTGAAGTTCAGGAGATTTGGAGATGATATGCTTATAGAAGGGAAGCTAAAAACAAGATGCTGATTTCATTTTAATGTTGAGTTGGCACAGATAGTTGCTCGTAGCTATTTGAGATTCTTCACGGGGTTTATCCTGAACAGTATATTGAGATTCTTCATTTCATTCAGAATGACAGAAGAAGGGTTCAAAATGACATCTGCCGAAGGGTTCAGACTTGTCCTGAGCGGAACGAAGGAATGACAGAAAGAGAAAAAAAAGATTATTTTGCCATGCAAGATTAAAATCGTATTATACTAAACAGATTTAAAATCCCTTTCTTCTTCTGCTAATTATTTACAAAATTCCGTAAAAAATAACTTACTGATAACAGATGTTTGCAAATACAAAGTTTATTTCTTGCTTAACAGTGAGAATTTAAGATAATCCAATTGCTTTCCTTACTGCTTTTTCAAGTTCATTACGAATATCCTTATGCTCAATTAAGAAGCGTGATGCATTATCTTTACCTTGACCAATTTTCTCTCCCTTATAAGAGAACCAAGTTCCACTCTTTTCGACAAGATTGTTCTGTGCTCCAATATCAAGAAGCTCACCTTCTTTTGAGATACCTTTTCCGTAGATAATATCAAATTCAGCATCTTGGAATGGAGGAGCGAGTTTGTTCTTAACGACTCTGACTCTTAGATGGCTTCCTATAGGTTGCTCTGCTTTTTTGATAATACTGGCACCTCTTATATTTATTCTTATAGAAGTGTGAAATTTTAAAGCAAGTCCTCCCGGAGTGGTCATCGGATTGCCAAAGAAGACTCCGATTTTGTATCGTATCTGATTCATAAAGATAATACTTGCTTTAGTTTTTGATACGGCACCTGTAAGTTTTCTCATTGCTTGAGACATAAGTCTTGCCTGAAGTCCCATATGTGAGTCTCCCATTTCGCCTTCAATTTCAGCTTTTGGGACAAGTGCAGCAACGGAATCAACAACGATAGCATCAATAGCTCCACTTCTTGTAAGAGTTTCGGCAATCTCAAGTGCTTCCTCAGCTGTATTTGGTTGTGATATTAAAAGGTTCTTAGTATCTACACCTAAGTTTTTAGCATAAGTAGGGTCAAGTGCATGTTCCACATCAATAAATGCACTGGTTCCTCCTTTTTTCTGAGCTTCTGCTAAAATATGTAACCCGAGTGTAGTTTTTCCTGATGCCTCCGGACCGAATATTTCTATAATTCTACCACGAGGTATGCCACCTATTCCAAGTGCAAGATCCAGTGCAATAGAGCCAGTGGAAATTACATCTTTAGATGTTTTAACTTCTTTTTCGCCGAGTCTCATTACGGCACCTTTGCCGAATGTTTTTTCTATTTGTTTAAGAGCCTCATTTATTGCATGTTCTCTTGCTTCTTCCATTTATCCTCCTGTTATTTTACGTAAAGGGCAAAAATATATCCCTACTGATTAATTGTTTTTTTATTCTTGTGTTATTTCCTTCAATATTGTCTTTGTTGTTTTCTTTTATTGACTGCATTTCTGTTGATAGTTGATTACCATAAAATAGCAATTAATAAATATTTCATCTTATTTTCTTCTTTTTTATATAATTCTCTTCTCAAAACTATGTAAAATTCAGTTATAAGTAATAACCAAATTACCATTTATATAATTAATGTCAAGGAAAAAAATGTGATAGGAAAAGATGGTAATTAAGGTAATAAAAAATTTCACTTGACAGTACCTTAAAATATAATATCTTAGTAAAAAAGCTAAACTTATAATGAAATTAATAATGTTTGATATAATAAGGAGGTGATGTAGTATAGAGTTTGTTTAAAGAGGACAGGATATAGAAAAAAAAGTAACTTTAATAGGAGGAAAAAATGAAGAAAGGGATAAATTTATTAGTAACATTGATTTTTGGAACTTTCCTTTTTGGATGTGCGGGAGTTCCAAAAGAAGTAATTGATGGATTGAAAAAGGACATTGATGGACTTGGTACTAAGCTAACCGCAGCAGAAGTAGTGCTTACTACAATTGCTGATTTAGAAAAAGAATCAATTGAAAAATTGTCCAAAAAGGTAACTTTAGAACTTTCAGAAAAGATTGATAATACGAAAAGATTAATAGCTGAAATTATTGTACTTGAGACGAAAGTTAATGAGATTAAAGATTCGCTCGTCGTTCTTGAAGGAAAAGCAAAAGGTAAAATAAAAGAGGATGTAATTGCTTTAAGTGGAGAAACAGATATTCTTAAATTACAGGTAGCAAAATTTAAAGCAGCTGATGTAAAACTGGATGAAATAAAAACTATTTTGGAGGAGAAAAAGACTACCAAAACAACTTCAACCCCCAAAAAATCCAAACCTTTAAAAAAGAAAGTAAAATAAGGAGGTAAAAATGAAGAAATTATTAGCATTCTTAGGAATATTTTCATTTGCAATTTTCTTTTTCGGATGTGAAGAGGAGCCTACAGAGCCTGATACAATAGCACCTCCAACGAGCTTCGCTCTTGCAGTCTCGGGAAATGACTCTCTTTCTCTGGAATTAAGCTGGGATGCATCTGCGGATACAGTAGATGGATATCTTGTTTATTTTGATGGTACTGTGATTGATACCGTAACTACTGCTAAAAAATCTCTTACTTATACATATAAACCTACCTTATTGGGTGATTATAAGGTAACTGCCTATAAAGGAAGTAAAGAAAGTGATCCTGTAAGCAAATCATCGAAACTCGTTGAAGATACTAACCAAGGTGCTGTGTATTGGACAGGTGACAGCGATCCAGCTCATCCAAGTGGATATGGCTGGGCATCCGATGGTACAGGAGCAACTTATTGCCTAACATCTGCTAAAGCTTGGGCAAATACGGACAAGGTTGATTTTGTTCTCGATTACTACAACAAAACAGCTACTCTTACAATTAGGGACCCATTTGATTTCGATCCTGCTTTTGACCATGCTACAGGAGTTGCATATCTTTCTACTTGGACATACGATAATCTTGCTGAGGCTCCATTAAGTGGATATTCTACTTTTGAAGATGTAGTTGATGGTGGTACTTATACTCTTTGGCTTCATAACAAGTACTATGCAAAAATGACAGTTACAGCGACTTCTACTACTATAACTTTTAAATACGGATTCCAGGCTATACCTGGTTTTAGAAGATTGAAGTAAGAATAAGAAAAACAATAAGGGGGTGGCAATTTGCTACCCCTTTTTTTATTTTTATTGCCTATTTTTGTTAAAGACAAGTCTCAGTGTTACTAAATTAGATGAGTTACATAATTAGAGGGTAAAGAACAAGTAACCTGTTCTTTGTATCAAATTATTACTTGTGGTTTGCTAATGTACGAAGTGTAACGGGTTTTATAGGAGAACGTGGTTTTGAATAAAGTATTTCATTTAAGGGTTTTCCTGTCTCACGAGAAATAAGTTGTGCGATTAAACGCTTACAAGTCCTTCCTTGACAATGTCCCATTCCTGCTCTGGAGAATCGTTTGATTTCATCAATTGTAGTAAATCCTTGATGAATAAAATCTAATATTTCTTCTTCGGTTAAGTCTTCGCATCGGCAGATAATTTTTGACATCTTATTTGTTAATGGCTACATTAATATCAATTTTTTAGATGCAGTAAATTTATTTGTTTTAAGTCTATAGAAATAAATACCTCTTGCTACTTTATTCCCGAAAGTATTTTCTCCAGTCCATTTAATTGTGTAATGTCCTTTTGCCAATTCTTTATTTACAAGAGTTTTTACCAATCTTCCCGATATATCATAAACTTTCAATGAAACGTTACTCTTATTTGCTATTTGATATTTTATACTTGTTGTTTGCCTAAATGGGTTAGGTGTATTTTGGAATAATCTAAAGCAAAATGTTTCTGGTTTTTCTTCCACTGCTGTTGGTATTGTATCGGGAGGTACAAATCCATATAATCCTGTATGCCAACGGTCATGAGCGAAAGTTCCCCACTCAATTTTATTACCTAAAACTTCCCATATTCTAACATCAGGAGTGTTGGTATTGACAATAAGCTCATTTTTACCGTTTCCGTCTATGTCAGCAATTGTAGGAGTTCCATCCATTAATCCATTTGACATTATTGGAAATCCTTTGGCAATAGTTCCATCTTGTTCTATTGCATAAATATTTCCTTCATTAAGAGTTACCACAATAACCTCACAAGTATCATCTCCATCTATGTCTCCGATTACAGCAGATGCTCTAGATATTGCATCCATCATAGAAATAAAAGTCTCTTCTGAGTTTACTGAAGTTCCATCGTGGTTCCATAGATAAAGTTTATTTTCTCCCGGTAATGCTATTTCCAAGTTGCCATCAAGGTCAATATCTCCAAGTGATGGATGAGACATACGGGTCCATCCTCCTCCCGCAGAACAATATTTTTTCCAAAAAAGAGTGCCATCTGCATGAAAAACATAGAATTGTCTTCGTGATGTATAAATAGCAATTTCTAATCCTGGATACGATGGATCCAAATCTCCTATTGCTGGAGAAGATGGGTTTCCTGAAATCTTAACAGGCCAGTTTGGTAGTAGCTCGCCAGTTGGTTTCCATACGTAAAGCGAATCGACTACGAATGTAATTATTTCAAGTGTATCATCATCGTCAATATCTGCTACTCCGGGGGCGCCAAAAGTATGACCACCACCATTCATTTGACCGAAGAATCCATCCGGATTTAAAAATCCAGTTCCATCTGATTTAAATATATAGACAATACTAGATGAACTACCTATTGTTATAATCTCAAGCAGACCATCTCCATCAAGATCTTGTAAAGTAGGAGATGCAAATGCTCCCCAATCTCCAGCTAATTGTACAGGAAAACCAGGAAGTGAATTTCCATCTTTATCAAATACATACAAATTCTCATTACCTGCAAAACTTTGAAGCCTTACTATCTCTAAAGTTCCATTGTTATCTATATCTCCGAGAGCTGGAGATGTCCAGCATCCGCCTAAATCTTCAGCAAGTAAACCACTATCGAAAGAATTTATACCTTCTCCATTAGCATGCCATGCATAAAGAGTTTGGTCTCCATTGGCTATTATTTCCAAGCCATCTACGGATGAATCTAAATTTCCAACTACAGGAGAGGTATTGTTAAATCCTGCAGAAATATTCAATCCTTTTTGAGGCCAACCGGGTTTAAAATCAGGATTTGCTCTTCCATATATTTGAGTTGAAAAACTGCTTTCATTTAGCTCACTGTCAACTCCGGTTACTGTATAAGAATAACTATCAAATCCTCCGATTTTATCTGTAAATATTGGATTTTCGGTAATTAAATCAAAGTTTAAAAGCAATGAATCTGGCATTCTATAAACATTATATCCGTGTGTTTCTATGGGATTCCAAAAAATAGATACTCCATAGGGTTTTGTATAAGTAAAAAGACTTTCGGGAGGGCTTGGGAATTTAATGCAAAAAGTATCTACCCATTCTCGCTCTAAACTGTCCTTAAGTATAAGTATAAACGTGGGTTCATTAATTGGTGCATTTGCGACGAAAGTAAAACAATTTTGGTAAGTCTCTATTGTGAGAGCCGAAATAGAATCTATTTCTTCAATACTGTCAATGAGAGAGATTTCAGAATCTAATGATAAAAGATGAGCTACAACTGTAGAAGCACTACTATGTCCGGAGTTTTTTATCCTAAAGGATAGTTTAGTCGAAATTCCTTCCACAATAGAATCTTTATCTAAAAAATGACTATAATGAGCAAGTTCCGGAGTATGTAGGATTAAATGAAAAGTATCTTCTGACGTTCCTTCACTATATGAAGAAGTAATGTAGAAAATAGTTGTCTCTCCCGATGGAGATATAGGAGCGATGCTTCCTTTATACTGCATAGTTTTATTTTGTCCCGGTAGTATATCACCATAATATTGTGTGCTATCACCAAATAAAGTAACAAGAGAGGAATTAGGTAAAAGTTTGGTATCTACATTAGAAGCTACTGTAGCACCTGTATTTTCAATAGATAAGAAAAGAGTAAATGTTTTTCCTGCTTCGGGAGTTTCAGTAACAAAGTGACTTTTATATCTTAGAAATGGTTTTGTTGCTTGAACAAATATCTGTCCCTCATAGGGCAGAAAATCTTGATGAGTTACTACAATTTTTAAGAGCCCTGGAGTTTCTGGACATAAGATAAAAGTTAATTCCCCATCTTGATTAGTAAATCCTTTTGCATAAAGTTCATTTTTTCTTGAAATACATACTCTGCTATTTGGGAGTGGTTCAAGAGATTGATTTCTAATTACAACTGTAAATTCATTTTCTCCGATATCTACAATCTCGGGCATTTCAACCGTTAAAGTTTCAGGAGTATTTCTCCATAATCTAAGTCCTGGATCTCCCAGTAGAATATAACTTAACAAAGCATCCCGATAATTGTTATCTGAGTCTTTTCTTGAGTAAATTCTTCCTACGATTTTAGATCTTGCGTATGCATCTAATTTGCCAAGTTCTGTGGTACTGTCTTCATCAAATAGTCCGCAATCACCATAAAAATGTAAGTTAAGTTCTGTTTCTTGATGATCCCATCCAACTCTTGAACTTCCTCGGAATCCAAATGTTCCGCCATTTGGATTTAGCATAAAATGACGAGAAATACAATCTACATCTACCCAGTTAAGAAAACAACTTACATCTGTGATGAAGCAGGGTGGGTTATTTAAACTATCTACATCTTCTCTGTTTATTGATATGGGATTTGCAAAATCTTGAGTTTGGCTACCATGCGATACAATATATATATAGGGATAACCTTTTTCTATGCTATCTAATACTGCTTTTTTTGTAAGAACGCATACTGTGTCTCCGTTTCCGTTAACGACACTATCTTTTTCAAACAAAGAATCTATTTGAAAATAATCCGGAAAACAATTTGCTATTTTTCTACAATGTTCGGCACTTTGGTATCCTCCACTCCATAATGCTCCTGCTACTAAAAGAAGTTTATTCTCGTACCAAGGATTTTTTTCCCGTTTTAGTGTCTTATCAATTTCTAATCTTATTTCTTGTACTGTCGCTCCTAAAAATCGTCCTATCCGTAAATGAATATCATAATCTGTGCTGTCTAATCGTACTTCTCCCCATCCTTCATTTCCATTTGCATTCCAACTTCCATTTAAGCACGAATAATACATATCAGTTAGAAGTTCATAATATCCTGTATAATGGTTTGTGCTACGAATGCGTCGGGACGGTACTTTGTTTACATCTCCTCCTAATAATACCCATTTTGTGCCCCATTCGGTATATGCTTCTCTTAAAAAATTGCGAATGCGTTCAGGAGAGTCGCATCCTGCATAATTTTCCTCTATCCAACTTACTGTTCGGATTATTGTATTTACTCCCTTATCTGTTTTCCAGTCTCTCATTCTTTCAAACTCTGCTTTATATTCTTCTGTCGTTACAATTATGTAATCTACTTTTGCTCCTTTCTTTGATGGAAATTCAGTTACTTGATAGGGACAAATATTAATCTTTGTTTCTTGAGATGCTAAAAGCAAGATTGTGTAAAAAATATAATACATCTTAATTATTCTATTCCAATTCATTTATTTGTCAATAAAAAATTAAAGATTATTGAAATTAATAGATAAATTTTGAGATAAAAAACTCATTTTGAAAATTACAAAAGAAAAGTTAGTTAAAGCAGAACATTGACCAACGCAATGAAAAATTTGAGTTGACATCTATGGAATAACAGAATAAAATTTTTTTATATTATGAAAAAACTTCTGATAATATTGGCTATTGTTTTTGTAATTAGTATAGGATTTCATATTTATATAAGGCGTTCAGCTGATTTTTTTTATATAGATAGAAAAATAGAGACACACGCTTCTTGGAAGTTTAATGAAGAACGATATAAATTGCTTGAAGACGGATTTAAAGTCGAAGAAGGCAATTTTTTATATTACACTGAAGAGATATTTGAAGGTGGTTACTATATCCATAGACTCAGAATTATAGGAATCCCTATAAAGTATCGCAAAGTTGATTTTGCTCGTAATTATTGTTGGGGATTTCCTGGTATGCCTATTGTAGATTGGTTTAGGAAATGGCCATCTAAAGGAAGAAAGAGATTTAAAGAATGTCTTCCGAAAGTAGAGCTTTACAGAAAACGATTGAATTAATAAAAAGGGAATGTTTAGACATAAATGTCTATCAAGTATTCTGCAAGCTCGTGGTTTCTATTAGCTAATCCTTGTTCTATCCCAGCACGAGTCACTTTTTGAACAAACTCATTTTGTTTCTTGAGGGAATTCATATATATATCATTTAACATCTGAATATCTTGAACAATTGATTCTGCGTTAGAAATTTCCATTTTTATCTCTCTATGTATTTTTATCCCTACATTATATATTGTCAACATAATTTACTGAAACTTTAGTTTTTTTCTTGATAATCGTAAGAAATTTGATAAGAAAAATAATAATGAGACGGTTTTGTTTTAGGTTTAAAGCAAGGGAGAAATTTATTACAATAACAAAATGAAATTAATAGATGTACATTCTCATTTGCAGGACGTTGCATTTGACGAAGATAGAGAAAAAGTTATTGAGAATGCGAAATTAAATAGCGTCTCAGACATCATAGTATCAAGTCTTGACTTAAAAGATGCTCATAAAACATTAGAAATGTTTAAGTTCCATAGCTCTATTCATATTACTATGGGGTGTAATCCTTGCATACTTGATGAAGATGAAGTTTTTAGAATCCAAAAGCTATTAAGAGATAGGATAGAAGAAATTGTGGGAATAGGGGAAATAGGGTTGGATTATTATTATATTAAGGGAGAGCAAAGAAAAAAGCAGATAGAAATTTTTAAATCATGGATTAGACTTGCAAAAGAAATAGATATGCCATTAATAGTTCATTCAAGAAGTGCAGGAAAATATGCTATTGAGATATTACTTGAAGAGGAGTGTCATAGTGTGTTAATGCATGCTTATGATGGAAAGGTAGGATGGGCATTAGAAGGAGCGGATAATGGGTTTTATTTTTCTATTCCTCCTTCTATAGAATATTCAATCCAAAAACAAAAAATTGCAAAGGCACTTAGTCTCAATAATCTTATGTTAGAATCAGATTCTCCTGTTCTTGGTCCTTGCAGAGGTGAAAGAAATGAGTCGGCTAATTTGAAATATACTCTCAAAAAACTCTCCGAAATCAAGAAAGTTCCTGAAGAAGAAATAGCAAGGGTAACATCAGAGAATGCAATTAAATTCTTTGATTTAATATAATATCATTACTGAATTCAACCAGCAAGTGCAACGCTCCTTTCTTTTTCCAAGACTTCCAATGGTGTTTGGTAATTCAAGCACTTCCTTGGTCTATTATTAAGCCAATCTTCAATCTCTATGATTTCTTTTTCAC
>JAUVIV010000143.1 GCA_030592575.1 bacterium
CGAAAAAAGCTCTGAACCCCGATACCGAATCCGACACCAAAACAGATGCCGAATCCGACGATATTGCCGACATTAATCTGACCAGCCGCCGTGATCTTTATATCGCTCGCGTCGGCGATTTTGATGTTACCAACTATCTTCATTGATAAAATAGTACCTGTTGCGCGGCGCATTTACGATGGTATCGCAATCGGAACATTTCTGTCATAAGTTCATATTTTGCGTACAAAACGGGATTTTGAACTTTTGGCTGTTTTATGCCTACTTTGCCCGACTTTGTCTAAAAACCGTTAATATTTTGCATTTTACCAACCAACGACAAAAATTATTTAATCAAAACGACAGGTTTTTGCGGGTTTTCAGCATAATTTAGCCATAAATGAACGTGTTTCGAGCAAAAGTGAAATCGGCAAAAATGGTGAAGAATTTGAGATTTTAAGATTGAAGAATTGAACAGAAGAAAACGAAGGAAACAAAGGATTCAAAACGAGCAAGAGAAGAAATGGCTGTTCGCGGGTTTAATTTTAGACAGGATTAACCGGATGAACAAGATAAGATTAAAATCATGTTAATTCTGTCAAGAAAAGGTTTTTATTTGATTTATAGAATAAAAAGTGTGAACGGTTAAAAAAAATATGCCCTGATATTCGACCCAAAAATTTTCCCGGACACCTTTAATACTCGCATAAATGATGCCTGGTGGGTATAGTATGAAGAAAATAAAATGAAAACAGAACAACAATTATTTGATGATATTTCACTAAAAGGATTAAAGCCTCTCGTAAAATGGGCTGGTGGAAAGAGTGCTTTAATCTCAACATTAAAACCTTTGCTTCCCAAATCATTTAATAGATATTGTGAGCCGTTTGTCGGTGGAGGAGCTTTGTTTTGGGATCTTTCAATCGAAAACTCAATAATATCAGATAGTAATGAAGAACTAATACATTTCTATAAGGTTGTAAGAGATTATCCTGAAGAATTATTTAATTTTATTAGCTCAATGGTTGTTTCAGAAGATGAATACTACAGAATCAGGGGTTTGTCTCCATCATTATTAGATGATATTCATAGGGCAGCTCGTTTTATTTATTTGAATAAAACCTGCTATAACGGATTGTATAGGGTTAATAGAAAAAACCGGTTCAATACTCCATTTGGAAAGAAAGAAGATGTCAAAATAACTGATAAAGAGAGATTATTAGAAGCTTCAAAATTATTAAAAAGCACTCAAAATATTTGTGGCAACTATATAGATACATTAAAACTATTAAGTAAAAATGATTTTGTCTATTTGGACCCCCCCTATCTTGCTGTTAGTAAATACTCGGATTTCAACAGATATACAAAAAACTTTTTTGTGTATGAAGACCATGTTGTGTTATCTGATGAGTTCAGAAAGTTATCGGATAAAGGCGTGTTGGCTTTAATGAGTAATTCATTTAATGAAAATCTACTCTCTTTATATGAGAATTTTTATATCAAGGAGGTATATGCAAGTAGGCAGATAAACTGTATATCTTCAGGGAGAGGGAAAATAAAAGAACTAATTATTTCTAATTATCCTATTGAGTGATATATGCCATTTCCAAATACAAAATATATGGGCAGTAAGCAAGCAATACTGTCTTTTATTACAGATACATTATCTGATATAGAGTTTGATACTGCATTAGATGCTTTTTCAGGTTCTGGATGTGTGGGTTATGCCATCAAAGAAATGGGAAAACGAGTTATTTCCAATGACCATATGAGGTTTGCATACCACATAGCAAAAGCAACAATAGAAAATAATTCAACAAAATTAAGCCCGCATGATACAGATCAACTTTTAAAGAAGAATAGAAAAGCAAAGCATTTTATAAGAAGTACATTTAAGGGCTTATATTTTAGTGATGAAGATAATTCTTTTTTGGATAATACTGTTGCTAATATTGAAGAACTAAGCCCTGTTAAAAAGTCTTTAGCACTGGCATCATTATGCAGGGCTTGTATGAAAAAAAGACCTAGAGGGATTTTTACTTTTACTGGCAATAAAGGTTTTGATGGCAGAAAAGACTTAAAGATGTCAATGAAAGAGCAATTCCTTGATGCAATTTCTTTATTCAATAATGCAGTGTTTAGTAATGTATTAAGAAATAAAGCTTACTGTTTAGACGTTTTTGATATACCAAATAAGGCGATAGACCTTGTTTATATTGATACTCCTTATGTTAGTTCTCATTCTGATTGTGATTATACAAGAAGATATCATTTCGTAGAAGGTCTTTGTTCTTATTGGAGAGATGCAGAAATTCAAGAGCATACTACAACAAAGAAAATTAAATCGTATCCCACAGATTTTAAGGTAGCAAAAACAGCAGAAGATGCTTTTAGAAAACTTTTTGAATATTTCAGGGATAGTAAGATTGTAGTTTCTTATGGTTCTAATGGAATACCTAACAAAAAACGAATGGTGGACATACTCAAAGAATATAAAAAGAAAGTGCATGTAGAAGAAATTTCTCATACTTATTGTTTTGGAAATCAAGGACATAAAAAAGGGAATAAAAATAACAGTGTGAAGGAATATTTATTTGTGGGGATTTAAAAAAGATGAAAATACCAACGGATCAGGTTCCACAGGCGGATAATATTCAAGCAATAGAAATATCTCTTCAAGCAGTTTCAGAGGGAGCAAATACATATCAGGATATTGCTTATGCTTTAGGATATAAAGAAAGACAGGGTAGATATTATAGGTTGGCTTGTGAAATTCTAAGATTTACTTACAAGACAGGAGTAAATCAATCAGCTATAACACCTTTTGGGCAACAATATTTAGAAGCGAACACTGAAGACAGAAAAGAGATTTTTGGTCAAGCAGTTTTAAGTAGTAGTTTGTTTCAAAGAGTAATCCCTTTATTTGAGTCCAGACCGGAAGGAATATCTAAAGAAGAATTAGAGCGGTTCTTATCTCATGTTACAGAAACAACTCCTAAAATGGTGGGCAGGAGAACAAGTTCTGTAATATCATGGCTTGAACATGCTGGTATTATACGTTCCGTGGATGGAATATATGTATTGAATAGCTTGCCAGAAAGTGTTCAGGTAGTAAATTATAATGATCCTACTGAACCTTTACTACCATCACATTTTGCATTAACTGAATACAATATAATAGCACAAAGGGTGAAAGCATTTCAAAATACAATTACTTTTGAAATCGATAGGGTAAAAAGAGATAGAGCTAATGATGCTCATAATAGATTAACTAATTTATTAGCACATAAAATTCGTAAAAAAGGAGGTATTCCAAAATCCAATATTCTTGTAGATTTAGCCACCCAAGTAAATGGTGGTAAATTTATATTTGAAGTCAAATCTACTACAGATAGAAATATGAGAAGTCAGATAAGAAGAGGAATTTCTCAATTATATGAATATAGATATTTACAGAATATATCTGATGCAAATTTAGTTTTAGTGCTGGAAAATCCATTAACAGACAATTTAGGTTGGTACCAAGATTACTTGATTGATGACAGGGGGATATATTTTATGTGGGATGGAGATAACAATTTTTATTGCCCTGAAGCAATAAAAAATAATTTATCGTTTTTGTTTGAATCGAATTAAATGTGTCCGGTAACATTTTTTTGGTTTTCCTCCGGGTCGCAGGGTTGATTCCAGGCTCGATTTGTCATTGTTCAATCATAGAGCGGGCGCCCGGCGCGGGCTGGTATTTTCGGAGGTTGCTATAGGAGTTGTTATGTCCAGTGAGCATTTGATCGAAGAAAAGGTTTATGCCGTTACCGAGGACCGTAAGCTGAGTATGAGAAATCTGCTGGAATATTTCACCCAGCATGGTTCGCTAC
>JAUVIV010000108.1 GCA_030592575.1 bacterium
ACAATATTTTATTGAAGGTTCTGGCAAGAGTCAAAAAGAAAAAGCTATTTTCCTTATTCACAAATTCCATAATCTTGCCTTTGCTCTTTTACTCAGATATTGTAACCATCACTTAAAGACATTACATCTAATTATATTAAAAAACATTAGCACACAGATTCACACGGATTGGAAAGATTATTACAGATTGTATAATCCAAGACATAAATTCATGTACTAAACTGTGTAAATCTGTTTCATCTGTGAATATTTGTGTGCGTTTTTTAAATCTTTTTTTTGTGGGGGAAGTGTAGGAAGCCTATCTGCGATAATATAAATCGCAATTGGAAATTGCTCTTATTTTTGAAGTGCAGTAGCGTGGAGGTTTATCCCCCACATTTGTTTTTGTCGAGGATTTTTTTAAAACTCGATGCTACTTTGGAGTGCAGAAGCTTGCTTCTGCGTATGGCTTTTGTGGATTACGGATAAGATGGTTAGGTAGGGGCAATTGCCCATACTCTACCCAATTGAAAATCCTATTGGGTAAAATCTGTCTTATTTGTAAAATACTTGTGATAAGTTTGTGTTAAAAGTTTTTAGAAATAAATTCTTACAATTCGTGGTTCACGAGTAATGAGCGAATTTTCTTAACCCATCCCAAAGTAACACGAATATCTTTTGTTTTATAAAGTTTGGTGAGTCCGGTAACTGTTGAATAAAATAACGAACTCTCTTCTGCCTTTATTATTCTGCCTTCTCCATTAAGAATTGCTTTCTTTAAAGATGTAGGGGCGATTCGCGAATTGTTTTTACAAATATCAGAAGTATCAAACTTCATTCTTGTTAATCCAATCTCCTGCAAGAAATGAGCATCAGAGGCTGCAATTCCGGGTTTCCCATATTTTTTAGCAAGTGCGAGTGCTTGTGCATTTTTCTTCTTGCCGGTTCTTGCGTTGAAAACTTCTATCATATCTACTGACTTGACAAGCTCCTCATCCAATTTATGTGATTTGTACGGGTGAGGCAAAATTACAATTCCACCTTGTGCTTTAATTTCCTCAATTACTTCGTTGCTTTTTCTTGATTTAACTTCCTTCTCAAGAAACAATCCTATAATATCTCCTTTATCGGTATAATATTCAGCACCCACTATAATCGTTAATCGTGAATCGTTAATCGTTAATTGTTTTGCTTCCAAAGCTCCTTGCATAGTTTCATGGTCAGTGATTACTGCAAAATCTACTCCTAAATCCTCAAGCTCTTTTACTATCTTCTTTGGTGGGACTGTGGCGTCAAATGAATAACTTGTATGGATATGAAAAATTCCTGTCATTTTCAAAAAAATATTTATAGGACTTTTGAGAGGTTGTCAAGTAGTGGATTTAATTTCATTTTTTTTGCTAAAGATAGAGACTGCGAAAAGTATTCTTTTGCTTTATTTTTTTCTCCCAATTCATATAGACTTTTCCCCATAAAATAAAGTGCTTCTGCGTAGGATGAGTTTTTACATTTTGTGATTGTAAATAAATCCAAGAGTTTTTTTGATGTTTCTTTTGCCTTTGTATAATTATGAGTATAGAGATGGAATTTTACATAAGTAGAAATAAGTGTTCTTATTGAAGTTTTACTTTTGCATTTTTTTGCGATTCTCAATCCTTTTTCCAAACAATTTTTTGATAGTTTTTCTTCGCCCATAGCAAAATTTACTTGAGCAAGTAAGGAAAGTGTTTCGCACATTTCAGATTTTAAATTTAATTTTTTAGAAATATTTAAAGCTTCTTCAAGATTTTTAGATGCTTCTGGAAAATTTTTAAGTTCTTTATATAAAATTCCTTTGGAATTCAAACAATAAACAAGCCATAACTTCATTTCTGATTTTCTCATTATTTTCTCTGCTTCTTTTTGGTAATTCAAAGCTACCTTATAGTTCCCATAATCTCCATAGATTTCTCCTATAGTAATAACATCAAGAGCAATTCCACGTTTACTTCCTATTTCTCTATTTATCTTAAGCGACTGATTATAAAAATCTAATGCCATATCATAATTCCCAAATTTGAAATGGATAGTTCCTATATTGTGGAGATTTACAGCCATTAGAGCTTTATTGCCGACTTCTTTATTTATTGTGAGAGCTTGATTATAAAATTCCAATGCTTTATCCTCTTCTTCTATCTCATCATAAACAACTCCAATATCGTTAAGAGATAATCCGACTCTATGTTTATTACTGATTTCTTTTCCTATTTCAAGACTTTGCTTATGAAAATCTAATGCTTCATGATAATTT
Source organism: bacterium (assembly GCA_030592575.1). Taxonomy (GTDB): domain Bacteria; phylum Hydrothermota; class UBA3073; order JACQXS01; family JACQXS01; genus JAGMCN01. Next base: position 2,270 of record JAUVIV010000108.1, read on the forward strand.
CCAAGATCCATATGAATAATTCCAATATTACTGAGTTTTCCTGCTATCCCATTTTTATCGTCAATTTTTTTGCTTATTTTAAGACTTCTCATATAAAAATTCAATGCTTTATCGTAATTTCCAATTGCTAAATGATTGTTCCCAATGTTATTGAGGCTCTTACCAAGACCCAATTTGAGTAAAGATAAATCTTTTTCTTTAGTTTCAGTTGAGATTAATTCGCTATAAATCTTGTGAGCAAGTTCACCCATCTTTAATCCTTTTTTGTAAAGTCCTTTTCTATAATATCCGAAACTGAGATCATTTAATGCTTCTCCTTTCAATTCTTTTATTCCTTGTTTTTCTGCAAGAACTTTTGCACTTAAGGAGTATTCAATGGTTTTATCGAAATCTCCTTTTCTTCCGGATATATATGCAATACCGATAAGCCCTAAAATTTTCATCTCACTATTTTTGAATTTCGTGAGTTTTTCGTAATCCTCTATTGCCTTATCGTATAGGGATAAGAAGGTTTCAGTAGATGCCCGTTTTTTAAATAGTTTTCCTAATTGGATATTATAATCCGGAGATATTTTTTGAGTTAGAATTTCTATTGCCTTAGTATATGCATTTATCGCTTCCTGAGAAGCATATCTTGCTTTTGCAAGGTCTCCTGATTCGGTATAAAAGTTTACAGCTTTATTATATTCTTCTCCAAATTCACTGTGGTAAGCCGCTAATTGTAGATATAATTCCGGTTGAATTTTTTCTCTTTGTTTTTTTTCTTCTATGTAGTTTAATATTTTTCTGTGAAATTCACGTCTTTGCTTTTTCAGAAGAGTCTTATATGCTGCATCTCTCAGAAGCTCATGACGGAAAATATATTCACGGTCATTTTTAAACCGTGAAGACGATTGTTCATAAATGTAATCTTTTTGCTCAAGTAAGATTAGTTCTTTTTCTAATTTGTTTTCAAGTAAAGTCTCCAGAGTTCCTTTCCAGAAAGTTTTTCCTATTACGGAAGCTGTGCGTAAAACTTTGCGAGCATTGGAAGGAAGCCTGTCAATCCTTGCTTCTAACAATGCCCATAAACTATTGGGAAGTTCAGATAAGTTATAATCTATACCTGATTTTAAATCTTTAATAAATTCTTCAAGGAATAAAGGATTACCACCTGTTTTTTTGAAAAGGGTTTCTATTACTTCGTTTGAAAGTTCTTTTTCTTTGAAAAAGCTTTTAATGAGAGCTTTACTTTCTGATTCTTTTAGAGGGAAAAGTTCTACGAAATTCCATTTATTCTTTTTCTTGTAATTTTTAATTTCTTCTATAAATCCTTCAATCCTACCAGTAAGTAAAATCATAATTTTGTTCTGGAATTCAGATTGAGCGAGATATTCAATAAAGCTTTTTGTACCACTATCTATATAGTGAGCATCTTTAAAAATCAGGAGTAAAGGGATTTTTTTTGCGTTGTATTCTATAAGATTTTTCAGGGTAATAAAAGCAGATTGTCTTGCATCAGCTGGATTGAGATGATTTAGAGGAGAGTTGGGAAATTTTATACCGAGAAAGAACCCCAGAAAATGTTTAGAAAGCGGATCTTTTTCAATAATTAATGAAGTTTCTTCAATTTTTTTCTTGATTGTTTCCGTAGATTCAGAGTCTCCGATATTAAGCAGAGTTTTAATTAAATCTATTAATGGATGATAAATGAGAATGCTGTAAGGACCGGTTCTTAAAGGAATTGCCTTTACTTTTTGCATCAAGTTTTTTTGAAATTCAAATATAAGTCTGGATTTACCAACTCCAATATCTCCTGCAACTATCGTAAAAGAAGAATTGTTATTAGTTTCTATAATTTCTTTTAATTTTGCAAGTTCCTGATTTCTTCCAAGTATTGGAGATAAGAAGGAAGGATATATTTTTTTGCTATGACTAATGACTTCAAAAACTAAAATTTTATTTTTTTTCCCTTTTAATTTTACAGGTGGAAGAGGTCTGGTGCGAATTTTCCCGGAAGTTAATCCTGCAGTTGTATCTGAGATTAGGATTTTTCCCGGTTCTGCAATTGATGAGATTCTTTGGGTTGTATTTACTGCATCTCCTGTTACCGTTGTTTTTCCCGGAATTTGTCCATAAATCACTTCTCCTGAATTGATACCAGTTCGAAATTCAAGAGGCACACCTATTTCGGCAGAAAAATCTTTAATCTCTTTTTGCATTGATAATGCGGCATCAATCGCAAGCTCTGCATCGTCAGGATGAGCAACAGGGACTCCAAAAAGAGCAATAACAGCATCTCCGATATATTCATGGTATCCTACATTGAAATTCTCTAATATAATGTCAAAACGTGAAAATAATTCCTTGATAATTTCTCGCATTTCTTCAGGGTCTTTTTGTTCAGAAAGAGTGGTAAATTCTTTTAAATCTGAAAAAAGAATAGTAACGAATTTTCTTTCGGCTACCTCAGGAGCTGTCAGAGGAGTACCACATTTTAGACAAAAGTTAGCTACTTTAGGATTGGAGAACTTACACTTAGGGCATTTCATAAGTGTAAATATAAATCGTTATTATAAAATGTCAAGTTAAAGGGATAGTTGAATGAATTTTTTTATTTCTTAATCGGGAATTGCTTATCAGTTTCTCTGAAGTTTTCTTTTGTTATTTTGGCTGATTCAATTTCCCATTTTGTTTTCTTGAATCCTATCTTGGTAGCAAGTCCTTTCATTCGTTTATTGGTAAGATTATATGTAACTGTTGTTTCTTCCATGTTTAATATGTCAAAAGCATAATTCATAAGAGTTGTTAGTGTATCTTTGCCTAATCCTTTACCCCAATATTCCATTTCACCTATACATATACCAATATCTACAATTTTACTTTTTGGGTTTCTATAATGATAAAAAATATTGCAATAACCTATTGTTATATTTTTAAAATCAATCATAAATAGTAAGTAGTAATTACCTTTTATTTTTTCTTTATAACTTTTTGTTAACTTGGAAAGAGAAATATCTACAGGTTCTCCAGTAACCTTAGTGACCTGAGGATTAATTACCCATTGATGTATCAATTTAAAATCTTTTTGGGTATATGGTCGTAAGACAATATTTTTGCCTTTTATTAATTTAGATGCACTCATTTTCTAAAAAATAACTCAGTTTTATAATGAGTCAAGTTTTTTCAAGAATTTAAATAAAAAATTACTTGCATAATGCTGATAGTTATGATAACTTAAATTTAAATGCCTATTTTAATATTTATATTGATGTTTTTGCCTGTTAAAGAGGAACTTTTATATTCAGTAAAATATGGTCCTATAAGTGCAGGGAAAATCAAGCTTGAGTTCAAGCGAGATTCTTTATCATTAAATCATATAAGATGCGAAGAGGAAACGAAAGGGCTTGTTTCCAGAATATTCAAAATCAAGGACTGGTATGAATCTATTTCAGATAGTAATTTTGTAACCCAAAGATTTGAGAAGGATATTAGGGAAGGAAAATATATTAGACATCAGATAGTAGAAATTGAAAACGGCAAAGCTATATATCAAGATGGAGATACAGTAGAAGTAATAGAAGAAGCAAAAGATATGATAAACCTTTTGTATTGGTTACGGACACAGGAATTTATAGCTGGAGACACAATCATACTTCCTCTTCATGCAGATAAAAAAAATTCAATGATTAAAACCTGCGTATCCAATGAAAAAGTTAATGGAGAGCTTTGTTGGCTTTTGGTTCCTAATCTTAAAGGAATGAAAGCATTTGGCGGAGAAGGTGGTTTGTTGCTTTATTATAATCAAGCAAAGGTTCCAATACTCTTGAAAATTAAGTTTCTTTGGGGGTATCTCGAAGCTCATCTTAAAGAAAGAAAATGGGAATGAAAGCACTCGTTACCGGTGGCGGTGGATTTGTAGGTTCCAATCTTGCATTAACACTTGAACAAAATGGACATAAAGTAATAGTATTAGATGACTTCAGTAACGGCAATAAAGAACATCTCATAGATTTTAAAGGCGAAGTAATCTCGGAGTCAATCAATTCAGTTGATTTGGATAGATTTCAGGATGTAGATGTAGTATTCCATTGTGCTGCCATCACTGATACTACTGTGAGAGATGAAAAACTAATGATGCTGGTAAATTTCGATGGTTCTAAAAGATTACTTGAATTTGCAATTGCTAATAACAAAAAATTCATTTATTCTTCGTCTGCTGCGGTATATGGAGATGCATCTGTTTCTATCAAAGAAGATATGGCAGGTAAACCTAAGAATATTTACGGGGTTTCAAAATGGGAATTTGACTGTTTTGCTATGAAATATATGAAGGATGCACATATTGTGGGACTCAGGTATTTCAATGTTTTCGGTCCGAGAGAATCTCATAAAGGTAAGATGGCATCAATGCTTTGGCAACTTGCTCTGCAAATGCTTGAAGGAAAGAGACCAAGGGTTTTTAAATTGGGTGAGCAAAAGAGGGACCAAGTATATGTTAAAGATGTTGTTAAAGCAAATATACTTGGTATTGAAGCAAAAAAGAGTGCTATAGTAAATGTAGGAAGTGGAAGAGCAATAACTTTTAATCATATAATAAAGGTTTTAAACGAGGTGCTTGAAATTAAGCTTGAACCTGATTATTTTGATAATCCTTATGAGAATGCATATCAAAATTATACTCAGGCGGATTTAACTATGGCAAAAGATGTTATGGAATATATTCCGGAATGGAGTTTTGAAGACGCAGTTCAGGATTATATGAAAGAGCAAGGAATAATCTAATGGTATATGGAGTAATACTTGCAGGTGGTAGAGGGGAGAGGTTCTGGCCTAAATCAAAGAAGAAATATCCTAAACAATTACTTCCTATCGTTTCTGACCAACCAATGATTCTTGAAACTGTAAATAGAGTATCCTCACTTATTCCGAGAGAAAGAATTATTATTGTTGCCGGAAAAGAGCACGAAGTTCCTATCAAAAAAATAGTTCCCGGTGCAACTTTGCTTTTAGAACCGTTCGGGAGGAATACTGCCTGTGCCATTGCGTATGCGGCGGTGCAGATAAAGCCAGAAGATATTATGCTTATCCTGCCGGCAGACCATCACATTCCAAACAAAGACTTATTTTTAAAAACGCTTGAAAAAGCTATAAAAATCGCAAAAGAAGGACGACTTGTTACATTTGGAGTAGTTCCCACGCGTGCAGAGACTGGATATGGATATATAGAGTTCGGGGATA
>JAUVIV010000093.1 GCA_030592575.1 bacterium
ACAATATTTTATTGAAGGTTCTGGCAAGAGTCAAAAAGAAAAAGCTATTTTCCTTATTCACAAATTCCATAATCTTGCCTTTGCTCTTTTACTCAGATATTGTAACCATCACTTAAAGACATTACAGATAGATTAAAAGATTAAAAAGCAGTATTTAATTGAAATTGGACTACTTGCTTAAGCCGTTAGCAAGAAAATTTGTGATTGTTGTCTACAAGCAAGATATACCTGACTACTCCCCCATTTTTTCAGAATAACTCTCTTAACTTCTTTAACGAGGTTACTTATAGGAGTGCTATTTCCTTTCACATCCACAATACTATTTATTTTTGGAGTACCTTATTGGAGTGCAAAAGCTTGCTTTTGCATGTATGTGTAAATGAGAATACTCTCATCAGATTGAAGCGAGGACTTCAACCTACCCGTCTATTTTTCGTAGAGAGTCACATATCTTTTACCCTGACTTCAATCCAACAATTCGACCATCAAACAATCTGACTATAAAACCATTCAACCATCCGACCATTTTTTTTATACCAACCGTGCTTCCGTGGGCGTCCACGCACACGGAACACCCTTTGCGAGGACACAAAGGGAGAGCAAGAAACTCCTTATTTCCGATAAGAAACTCTCTGTCTCACACACTAATATACATCAGACTATCCAACCATCAGACTATAAGACCATACGACTATAAAATTATCCGAACTTTTTTTGTGAGAGGTCATCTACGACTCAATTAAGCCGTCTCTTATTTTTACTATGCGGTCGGCATATTCACCTACTTCCGAATCATGAGTAACAAGAATTAATGTTCTTCCTTCATTATGTAACTCCTCAAAAAGTCCCATTATCTCGTTTCCTGTATTAGTATCAAGGTTTCCCGTTGGTTCATCTGCAAGAATTAATTTAGGATTCCCCACTATTGCTCTTGCAATAGCTACCCTTTGGCATTCTCCACCTGAAAGTTCAGTCGGACGATGAGTTATTCTCTTTTTCAATCCTACTCTCTCAAGTGCTTTTAATGCTCTCTTATGAATCAAATCTGCTTTTTCACCGGCATATAAAAGTGGCAACTCAACATTCTCATAAGCCGTTAATCTCGGAAGCAGATTAAAGAACTGAAAAACAAATCCGACTTGATGGCTTCGTATTTCTGCAAGTCTATCTTCAGAAAGATTGTGTACTCCGTTCCCACCAAAAAAATACTTCCCGGAACTTGGCATATCAAGGCATCCAAGAATATGCATAAGTGTGGATTTTCCGCTCCCGGAAGGTCCCATAATAGCAATATATTCACCTTCTTTTACTTGCATGCTCACATCTCTCAAAGCGTGAACTTCTACTTCTCCAATCCGATATACCTTTCCTATTTTTTTTGCATCTATTAACATAATATCAAATGTAATATCTTGTACAATTCTTCAAAACATTTTAACCGATTTTTACCCTCGCACTAATCTTTCCTTTTCTCTTTCCCCTTTTATTCTTACTTTCTGGACCCTGCTTGGCTTTAATTTTTGCTTCTATTTTATCTCCATCTTTCAATTCTCTTAATTTCTTATATGGTCCGGTTAAAATAGTATCACCTAAGCTTATTCCTTCTATTACCTCAACTCCTTTTTCTCCTGTCAATCCCAATTTAACAGTAACAATTTCCGCCTTACCTTTTTTTGATAAAATAACTATATCCTCTTCTTTCCCTTTTATTTTTCTTGTGCCAAGTGACATATACGGTATGACAATTACTGAATCCTTACACCCAACTCTAATCTCGCAACTTGCTGACATTCCGGGATAAAGCTTCTCAGGAGTTTCAGAAATCTCAACTTCTATTGGAAAATTAACTGTCTCCTCCGTACCGGATTTTATCGGAAGTCCACCAATCTTAACAACTTTCCCATTAAAAACAGTGTCCTGAAAAGCATCTATAGTTACAGTGGTTGAGTATCCTAATTCAACTTTCACTATTTCCGTTTCATCAATCAAAGCTCGCACAAACATTGTACTTCGTTCTGCAATTGTCATTATCACTGAACCGGGTGTATTTACAGTTCCTGTTATTGCCATTTCGCCTTCCTCTTTGTTTCGTTGAATAACTTCCCCCGCCACCGGAGACCTTATAATTGTCTTCTCTACTACAGCTTTCGCTTCATTGTAAGATTCCTTATTTGACTTAACTTCTGCGAGTGCTACCTCATATTTTAGTTTTGCAGATTCATAATTTTCTTCTGAGACAAGCCCTGATTTATAAAGTTCCTTCGTACGCCCCAAATCTGCCTCTGTTTTAGTCAATTTTGATTTTGAAAGTTGAAAAGCCGCAACTGCTCGATTTTCTCTTGATTTATATGTACTTTGGTCTATTATGCATAAAATATCCCCTTTGTAAACTCTGTCTCCTTCCTTGACACGCATTTTTACGATTTTTCCCATAACTTCGCCGCCAATATCTACTTGATTTAATCCTTTTAAAGTCCCGTCCGCTCTGATATGAGAAATTATACTTCCTTTTTTGACAATAGCAGCACTCACTTCAACCCTGCCCTTGCTCTTTCCCACATTGAACATCACAACAAGAATTACAATTACAATAATTCCTATACTAATAAATAATTTCTTCTTTTTTCTCATTTTAATTCCTCCAATCCTTATTTACCAACAATTGATACACTACCGGTTACATACTGTAATCTGGTGTATGCAAGTTTATAATCATATTGAGCATTTACATAACTTACTTCGGCATCTAATCTATCTTCTGCCACACGAAAAAAATCAAGAGTCGAAATAAGTCCAAGTTCGTATTGAGTTTTAGAAAGTTTGTACGCCTCCTCTGCGGCAAGCCACATACTTTCTGCAAGTTTTAGATTGCGACGAGCTTCTTCTCCGAGAAGCCAGGCATCTTTTACTTCTTTTACTATATTCAATTCTTTGCTCAAAAGAGAAAGCTTTGCTTTATCCAGAGTAGTCTTAAACTGCCAAATTTCAAACGGATAAGTAAATAAATTAATTCCTATGCTCCCGTTCCATCCGGAACTCTTGCTTGCTCCTTCTCTGACTTCAGAAAAACTCTCGGGAAAATCCTCTGTTCTATATCCCCATCCCCATTTAAATGATACTGATGGCAAAAAGGAAAGGATACCACTATAAAAGCTAATTTTACCTCCCTTTAGGGCTTCTCTCTCTGCTTTTACAGAAGGTCTTTCGTTAAGAGCAATTGCAACAAGACTATCCAGTATGGGCGTTAAATTTAACACTCTTACATTTATCGGCTCAAGTAAAAATTCTCGTTCCTCAAAGATACCAAGTGCATTTAACAAAATTCTTTTAGAGAGTTCATAATTCTTTTCCGCACCGGAACCATCAAGTTTTGCACGATTCAAACTTACCTCTGCATTTAAAGAGTCCAGTTTTGATGCTTCTCCTACTTCCAATTTTTTACTCACAAATCTCATATTCTCATTTGCTCTTTCAATTGCTTTTACTTTTAACTCAACTAATTTATGGGATTTCAAAACAGACAAGTAGCAGGATTCCACCTCATAAAAGAGCCGATTCTCTGATTCTTCTCGCAAAGCTCCACTTGCATTTTTCTCGAATTTGCTCCCTATAAGAGAAGTAAATTGTCCAAGATTAAGAATTCTTTGCTCAAGAGAAAGATTAAAGGAATAACCCTTTGTGGAATATAACATCGCATCCGAAGATTCTGCATCCGAATAATTAATACTAACCTCAGGATTTAATATATTTGAGCTGAGATTTTTATAAAGCCCGAGTTTGCTGTAAGTATGTGATAGAGCATCTATCCTATATCCCGGATTTGATTTGAGAGCCATTTGTTTTGCCTGCTCCAAATTTATCTTTAATGTATCTCCTGTCATAAAAAATACAATAATCCAAATCATTTTATCTCCTATGTTTTCACCACAAAGTCACGGAGACACAAAGAACACCAAGAAGCAAAAAATTTAATAAAAACTTTGTGAACTTTGTGCCTTTGTGGTTCATTTTATATTCTCTTTAGCCATTTCATCTTGCCATCCCTGTTAAGTTTTCTCTCTGGTGGCTCCGTAGGGGCGAACCTATGTGTTCGCCCATTCTTTTAAGGCAGACACATGGGTCTGCCCCTACATTTGTCATCAGGAATAACTTTTCTGTTCTTTGTAATAAGTCGTTCATTTATGTGCTTATTCATTTCTGGGTAGGTTGAAGCCTCTGCTTCAACCTGATGAGAGCAGATGCTCTCATCTACCCAAATCTTTTAGTTGCATGATATTTCCTGATTTTCTCTATTTCTACATGTATCTGGATCTTCTATTGCTTCTACTTCCTTTATTTTCTGGATGTGTGAAAGTGGTAACTTATGTTGTTTGGCTCCTTCAACAACAAATCGCTTGTACCATGTATATGGTTTGAGTTCTTCGTTTATAGCACCTTCGTCTGCGCAATACATACATGCATTGAGTTCTTCAATTACACATTCATTATAACCATGACCTAAACCTTCAGCCTTATCAAGCTTTGATTTTTCTAAATCTGAAATTTCAAATACTACTCCCCATATCTTATCATCCGGATTATCAGTTCGATAAGCATCTGCTTTTCCAGAGCCATCTCTACTCTCCTTATGAAATCGAAGGTCATATCCCTCCAATTTAGCAGTAGTAATAAACTTACATGAAGGTGTTCTTTTTCTTAGCCGACCTAAGCACATATTTGAACCATAGGCAAAATAATATATCGTTTTTCTTTTTTCTGACTCTTTCATTTTAATTGTTCTATATCTTACATTCTTCTACCAAAAACTCAAGAAAAAATAATGACTCTTTTGGAGTGCAGAAGCTTGCTTCTGCGTAGTGCTTGAGCAAGCTCAAACACTTCATACCCTCTGAATATTTAACCGCATCCATCTCTTATTCCCGTCTCAATGCTTCTATTGGATTAAGTTTGCTTGCTTTTCTCGCAGGATAAATACCAAAGAAAACTCCCACACTCGCCGAAAACCCAATTCCGACTAATATACTCCAAAACGGAGTACTCGCCGGCAACGGAGTTAAAATACTTATGAGTTTTGACAACCCAAATCCCAAAAGAATTCCTATTATGCCTCCCGTTACTGTCAAAACTATCGCTTCTGTAAGAAATTGAAACATTATATCTTTTCGTTTTGCTCCCACTGCCATTCTAATCCCTATCTCTTTCGTTCTCTCAATTACTGAAATCAACATTATATTCATTATACCAATCCCACCGACAAGAAGTGAAAGAGAAGCTATTCCTATCATAGCTATAAAAATACCTCTTGTTATCTTATTGTAAGCATCTAAAATCATCTGCTGAGTGTTAAGTGCAAAATCATTTTCTTCATTAAATTTGCATCCTCTCCGAGCTCGTAAAAGTTCTTCTATATCTTGCTGTGATTCATTAACCGTATAATCAGGATGAACTTGTGCAACAATAGAAGGGGCACCCCAAACACGATATCTTGACCTTCTTCTGACAAATTTTTTCAAAGTTGTTAATGGAACGATAGCTTTATTATCTACGTTTTGCCCCATAAAACTTCCTTTTTCTTCTAAAATCCCCACTATAGTAAACTTATATGAGCCCATACTAACATTTTTACCTAATGGGTCTTCACCTTTTTTAAATAAATTATCCACTACATAAGGTCCCACAATAGCAACCTGACGCCTGAAAGCAATATCGCTTTCCACAAACCCCCTTCCCTTTACAACTGCATAATTAAGTATTTTAAGATATTTTATAGTTCCACCTTCAATTTCCTGAATATCAATTTTATTATCTCTATATGTTACCTGTGCTCCTCTTGTAGATTGAGTAAGTGTAGCCAAATCAACACTTGGAAGTTCTTCTATTGCTTCAGCATCTTCTTTCGTTAAATCTTTCCTCTTTGCGATTTCACGCCATTCTTTTCTGCTTTTATGCCCACCAGGACCCATCTGCCATTGGTATTTCTGTACATATATCGTATTGCTTCCAATATTACCAAGAACTTTATAAACATACCTGTTCATCCCCTCAATAATCGACATCATAGCAATAACTGTCATAACACCAATAATAATCCCAAGCGTAGTGAGAAAAGTACGCATTCTCTGGGTGTGCAAAGCACGTAAAGCAGATTTAATATATATTAATGATTGCATTATTTTTTAAGAGACAACTTTTTTGCTTTTCCTTGGAATAGGAGATAATTTACGCATCCTGTAATTCTTATTTCACATATACTTGAACTGATTCAACAGCACAAGAACCAAATACACCTATTCCACCTTGAATGCAAGAAGTATTTTCTTCACGCGGATTATTTCGTTCCCTCGGACCACTTCCTTCTCCTAAATAGTCACTATAATTTTTATCAATAGCTGCTACTCTTATAACATACTTCCCTGTATCTCCCAAGAAAAATGACAAAATAGGAAAAACAGTATCTGCACCACCAATATTAACACTGAAATGAGTAGTGTCAATAGAACTTGAAATATCTATAAAATAGCTGACAGCATCCTGACTTTTTGTCCAAATCATCAGAGGAGGATATTCCCTCTTATACAATGTATCACCTCTTCTAGGTTGAACAATGCGGAAAGTATCAGGAACAATTGTTTCGCTGTAAATCTCATCTTCATCAGGAACAAGTATTTTCAAATGATAAGTCTCAAGTGGACAAACCATTAACGAGTCCAATGGACTAAAAAATCCCGATTTATCTTCTATAGGAGCATATTCAATAGTATCTTCTGATGTGCTTACTACTATTTCGGCATCATTTATTCCAAGTCCTTCTTCCGGTAATTTTTTATCAATTCTCAAAGAACGTTCAAGCTTAACAATCGAGTTTGAATAACCGGCAATCAATAGCGAAAAAACTACTACTTGAGGTTCAAACTGGTACGGAGATTTACTACTACATCCCAAAAACAAACCACAGAAGTACACAGAAATCCACAGAAAAATAAGACCTTTTTGTACGCAGATACCCAGAAATTTTGTAGTAGGGACACGATGCATCGTACCTATACATTTATTCATCCTACTAACCAACAAAAATCTACGTCCTATTATTTTAATGTATTTCATTTTTTTATTTCAAAACATCTCAAAATTTAATATTAAACCCAACTGACGGAAAGATAGGAAACATTGTTACTGCTATTCGCTCAGCTGGATCCTTTTCAATATCCCATATATATAAGAAAATATTTTCATGATTGTAAATATTCATAACTCCGACAAAACACTCGCATTTCAATAATTTCCAGTTAAATGCTTTTCTAATGTCCAAATCCGCTCGATGGTAAACAGGATAACGATAATAATCTTTTGGTGCTGTAATATGTACCCGTTTAGTATAAGTACTATCTCCTGAAAAATCATGCTCAGTTTTATAGTATGTGCCAATTACTCCCGGGTAAGGAGATCCTGTTCCAACTTTCCACTTGAGATTCATATTTAACCCCCAGGGAAGACCCATTCCAAATCCTAAATTCATATTATGTCGTTGGTCATATTTCGGGCAAAAAATCTCATCATCAAAAGTACGCTTGGTTAAAGACAAAGAGTAACTTACCTCACCGGAAAACTTTCCCGCTGTTTTTTTGAATAGAAAATCAAGACCTGTAGCATATCCTGAACCTACATAAAAAGCATCTTCATCAAATGTTCCTTTTTCTTTTAATTGTAAAAGATACTCAAATGTTTTATAGTATCCCTCAATAGTAAAATTGAAATTATTGGAAATCCATTGCTCCATACCCAAAATGTAGTGTTTAGAAAGCCCCGGAGCATAATCTTCTCCTGGTGACAACCAGATATCAAAAAGATTAAGCAATTCTTCGCCATTACCTACCGTAGTTAAAAATTGACTATAAAAACCAAAAGATGCATTGATTGTAGTATTGGTAGCCACTCTATATTTTAATCCTAACCTTGGGTCCCATCTAAAATGAGAACCCGGTGTAAAATAAGTAGGACGAATTCCTATTTGAAGAAAACATAACGGATTAAGTTCCCATTTATCCTGAAGATAGAATGTCCGAATTCTCGCCGTATCTACTTCATTCAAGATTGTTAGCGTATCCATCTTCACTTCAAAGTCAAAAGTAATATTTTTCGCATCAAATCCAAAATCCAATGTATGTTTAGGTGCCAAAACATAGGAAAAATCTCCTTTCACAGTGTAATCAATAACTTCATCTCTAAAATCTGATGTGGATTTCAGAAAAGTAAGATTCATATCAGTATGGAAGTTGCTTAATGCAAAAAGAACTTCTCCATGTAATTTAGGAGTTAAATATTGGAGCCATTTGACAGATAATCCACGATTTCCCCATCGCATATCTAAGTCACCAACATCTTCGTCATCTTCTTTAATCGTATAATTGAATACATCTTCTCCGAAAAGCCCAGCTACAGCAAGATTAGACTTTGCAGTTAAATCAAGACTAACCTTTCCCATTCCATCATAAAAATAGTAAGGAAAAGAAAATTTGGTGTTTTTAAGAAGTTGGTCAAAATAAGTTCGCCTGATACTTGCCATCCAATATCCTTTCGGCAAAGGTCCTTCAAGAAGCGTCTTTGCAGATATAATACTAATATTTTGAACTCGTTGAAAATTTTTTTCTGTTTCCGTCTTTTGAAGTAATATTCAGAACCGATGACATTCTACCACCATATTTCGCTGGAAATCCACCGGTTATAATCTCTGCGTCACTAATTGCATCCGTATTAAAAGTGCTAAAAAGACCCCCGAGATGAGAAGGATTATAAACAGTTATACCATCAAACAAAATCAAATTTTGGTCCGGACTTCCACCTCTCACATAGAGCTGACTGGAAAAATCACTGGAGGCAATAATACCGGGTATAGATTGTAACGAACGAAATAAATCCGTTTCACCACCAATTACAGATGTTTTTTCTAAGTCCTTTTTTCTCAAGGTATGAGTACTTACTCCTACATCTCTCTCAAATTTCAATCGCTTTGCACTTACCGACACACTTTTAAGTTGAATTGGAGACGGTTCAAGCTCAAAGTTGCATCTTATAGTTGTATTGGACTCTACGGTTATTTCTTTGCTTGACTCTTTGTAACCCAAATAAGAAGCAGTAACTACATATTTCCCGACAGAAATATCCTCAACAAAATAATAACCTTTTTTATTAGATGTTCCGCCAAATTTGGTTTTTTCAATAACAATATTCGCATAGGAAAGTTTTTCTCCGTTAGAAGCATCTTTGATAAATCCATTTACTTGACCAAAATTTTTGTTCTCAGTGAAAAGAATAGAAGAAGAAAGAAGGAATATAGCTAAAGACAAAATTTGACGCTTTTTGCTCAACTGAATTCAACCAGCAAGTGCAACGCTCCTTTCTTTTTCCAAGACTTCCAATGGTGTTTGATAATTCAAGCACTTCCTTGGTCTATTATTAAGCCAATCTTCAATCTCTATGATTTCTTTTTCAC
>JAUVIV010000094.1 GCA_030592575.1 bacterium
AAGGCAGAACTTTTACTTTTCCATAATTGTTGGGCTCTGGAACAAGATGCATTTTATCCTCCTTATTCTTTTATCGTAAACCCTGTAAGAGTTAAAAAAAGATGTAATACTATATCTGCCAATTCTCTGGTACAGGCAGGACGAGGTAGTAATCCGTGGGCTACATTGTTTCGCAAATTCAATCCTGTAGGTTCGGTCATTACTACTTTAATATATGTTACTAAATTCTCACCAAAAACTTTTTTTACTTCTTCGTTTTCGTTACTAAGTAAATCTCCAAGAGTTTTTTCCTTGAATCTACCTTTTTTATTTATGAAGGAAGTAACATCTATCCCTCCTTTTAACAATAATCTTCTAAATGAACTTTCAAATTGAGGAGTAAGAATATAGATAGCACTCACATAATCTTTTGCAAAATATCTTTCAAGCCCTATTTCTATAATGGATAAATTTTCAGGATCCATAAGTCCCCACTCTTCAAAATAATCTATTAAAGTTTGAGCAGAAAGTCCTTTTTCTTTACAGAGCGAATCAATGACTTTACTTATAATAAGATTAGTGTACATTCCGATAGATAACATTAAGTGTCTATGAAACTGCCATTTATATCTATCATCATTAGTAATATTATCAGCAACTTTTAAGTCACCAGAAATTGACGTTATTGAACATAATCGTGTGGCAATACTATTTTGTAACTGTTTTTCTGCCTCTTTTTTAATTTCATTAACATTCGGTATCAGCGTTGGATAAGTTCCTAACTTTTTAAGAGATTCACTAAGAGTAGAGAGTTTAGTAAAAACCTCACAAAATTCATCTATTGCCTTTTGTGGAATTGTAGTTTTTGCTTCTATTGGTATGAATTCATTTTGTGCTTTACTGTAAGCTTCTCGTATTTTTGATTTTAATATTTTAGCTTTTTCTTTGTTGCCAATGTTCATATATTCCCGCATTGCAAGCTCATAAAAATGAGCCTCCGCTAAATAACTTGGATTATCACCCTGAATTTTTGATTCTGCTTCTTCTATGAAAGAATCTGCAACTCTATTTTTGGTAGCATCAAAACCTTTTTTAATATTTTTAAATTTAGCAAATTTAGTAATAATATTCAAGGTTTCTCTTTGTAGATGAAAATCTTTTTCTGATTTATAGTCGTTTTGGATTTTATTTAAGATTTTCTCTAAAAGTTTTAAGACGTTATCTGTAACTATTTTTCTAAAATTACTATTACAAATCATCAAAATAATGTCAGCTAAATCTAACACCCATCTTCCTTCTTTTTTATCATATAAAGTGTAGATAAGAGTATTAAGCTTTTTTACTATATCCTCTAATGGTTTTTTATAATTAAACTTCAGACAAAGGGAGACAGTTCTGTAATAACTGTCAACTAAAAGCATTTCAGACTTAGGATATTTCTCGCACAATTTCCCTAAATTAAATTGAGATTTGATAAGAACATCCAAAACTTTCATATCCTTAACAGGTAATTTTTGAGCTTTGAATTCCCACAAAATATCTAAATAACGAGCTTCAAGAACTATGTTTTTTGTATTTTTTGCTCTTTGATAATAATATTCAAACATTTGCTCAGTAATTGTATCAGAGTCAGGATATTTGCCTTTATTTGTTTCAATTAACGGGACAAAGCGAGCAACAGATCTATTTTCAGTCCTACAAAAAACACTATATGGTACATAAAAATCAAAAGTTATTGCTTCCCACTGATATTTAATAAGATTTTTATCTCCACTTTCTTTAGATAAGGTAATTACTTCTCTAAGCATATCAGAGATTTTCTCATAAACTGAATTAGAAGGTATAATGTTTTCTATCTCAGATAAAATTTTTAACATTTTTCTTTTTTTATCAAGTTTACTTTCCATATTTTCTTACCTATTCTAACTTTACTCTATAAAATATAACAATGTCAATAATATTTTATAAATCAATCTTTTTCTTCTATCATTCGTTTTTCTCTGTTGTTTTAATTAAAGCAAAAAATCTTACTATCAATCGTATTTTATCAAAGAAAAGATATCGTATTTTTTTAATTTATCTCTACCATTTAACCCCATAAGTTCAATCAAAAAAGCCACTCCTACTACCTCGCCTCCTAATCTTTCTGCAAGTTTACAAGTAGCAAGCACTGTTCCGCCGGTTGCTAATAAATCATCAAACACTAAAATTTTTTCGCCTTTTTCAATTGCATCACAATGTATTTCCAAAGCATCTGTTCCATATTCAAGTTCATATTTTTCACAAAAAGTCTCTGCCGGTAGTTTTCCGGGTTTACGAACAGGGATAAGTCCGACTCCTAATTTATAAGCAAGGGCACCACCAAAAATATAACCTCTTGCCTCAGTTGACACTATTTTATCTATTTTTATATCCTTATACTGCTCATAAACTCCATCTATTACAGACTTAAATGCACTCGGCTCTTTTATAAGAGTAGTAATATCTTGAAACAAAATACCTTTTTTCGGAAAATCAGGAATACCTCGAATAAACTTCTTTAATTCTATACTTTCCATAATTATATCCTCCTCTTTTTACCAATCATAGTAAAATCAATTCACTGTTAAAAGTAAGCGGATTGAGCTGCTTTATCCGTTCCTAAAAACTCCATTAGTAAGCGAATTGAACCGATTCAACTGATTTTAATAAATAAAAACACATTTCTTAATCTCCTTTATCCGTTAAATTCACTTACTTCAATTGATTTATCTACTTGTCCAACATTAGGATTAATCAGTCGTTTAATATATAATTCATTTGAACCAAAGTTCACTAAAAACCCAACTTTTAACTCTGATGCTTTCAGATAGCTTAAAAGTTGAGCCTCAAATTTAGAGTGCATTTCTCTAACTGCTTTTAGTTCTAAAATTACTTTCCCTTCAATAATTAAATCTAACCGATATTCATCTATTACTTTATCTCTATAGTTAATCTCAATAATTTGTTCTATTGAGTGAGGCAAACCTTTCAATTTCAATTCCTCAATTATTGCCCTTTTGTAAGTTTCCTCTCTGAAACCTGGTCCAAGTCTATTATAAACTTCCATCAAACAACCTCTGATTACATACGTAAGGTCTTCATAAATTAGATTACCACCCATCTTTTAATTTGCTTTATCCGTTAAATCCGATTACCTAAAAACTCCATTATAATCTTAAAGTTTCACTTCAAAATCTTCAAACTCACCTTTATATTCTTGCCAGTCTATTTGAGTACCAACAACACTTGCAGATAATGGACCAATCCTTAGCTCCTTTATAAAATCTAAAATCAAACCCTTCTCACCCTCACACATTATTTCAACTCTTCCATCAAATAAATTCTTCACCCATCCGATAAGTCCAAAAGACTTTGCTTTTATTTTCGTGAATTGACGATAATAAACTCCCTGAACCACTCCCAATACAAATATATGAGCCCTCGCTAACATTCCTTATATTATATTTCTCTTGGATTTAATTATCGGATTATTTGATAACTTAATTGCTAATTCTACTGCTTCTTGTGGTGTATTAACTCTTTCTATAGGTAAATCCACCTCCCACGTTTTCAACCCCACAATTGAAACTCCCAAATTACACGCAATTGCAAGTTCTGATAATGTTCCACAACTTCCATCTATCGCAATTATCACATCCGATGACCGAATTATTATAGCGTTTCTTGCTAATCCCATTCCGGTTACAATTGGCATATCTACCCAACGATTAGCTTCGCTCTTTAATCTTCCCGGCAACACTCCTATGGTAACACCCTTTTCGTTTTTAGCTCCTTTGCAGGCAGCTTCCATTACTCCTGTTCCTCCTCCACATATAAGTATATTCCCGTTTTTCGCAATCCTCTCCCCCACTTCAACTGCAAGCTTATAAATTTCTGATGAGCAATGAGCCCCACCTACAACGCCAATAATTTTAGTCATTTTTAAGTTTAATCACAAATTAAGTCTGATAGTTTGACTACAGACTATAATAAAACAATACGACCATAAGACTATTATATCGGGGAGACGGGATTCGAACCCGTGGCCTCTTGGTCCCGAACCAAGCGCGCTACCAAGCTGCGCCACCCCCCGTAAAACACAACTTTTTCACTTAATTTACAACTTCTAATTCTTCCAATTGTTTTTCAGAGGGCTTTACGAAGAAAAGTAGAAACGAAAAAATGTCTTTCTACTTTAAGCATTGCTTGTATTAGATTTTCATTACAAACACCCCGAATTTTAATTTGTTCCTCTACCATTCGTTTACACAAGGACTCAAAACTTCCACGATTTGAGTGTTTTAATAGTTTCATAACAAGTTAAATCCGTTCGTAATGGAGTAATTGATATGTATCCTTTACTGCATGCATCAAAATCTGTCCCGGCTTCAAGCAATTCCTTTCTTTCTCCTCCAATTAAATACTCTTTGTTTTTTCTTTCCACAACATTCTCATATTCTCTTTTGCCAAGTTTTGTAATACGCACTCCTTTTGGAGAATTTGGAATATTCACATTCAAAAGCACATCCGTAAACAATTCTTTCTTATCTTTTATTATCTCTATCAACTTTAAAACAAACTTCGTTGCAGCATGAAAGTCAGGATCTTTTAATTCATAAAAAGATAGAGCAACGCTCGGAATTCCGATAATAGTCCCCTCAATTGCCGCTCCTACTGTTCCTGAGTACGTAACATCATCACCGAGATTCGGACCTAAATTCACCCCGGAGATAACAAGTTCCGGCAACTCTTCCAATAGATTATAAATAGCTAAAATCACACAATCTGTTGGAGTTCCATAAACACACATTTTGTCTTTACCTATATTCTTTACTTTCAAGGGGTGCCTCAAAGTTAAAGAATGAGAAGTAGCATTTTGTGGTTTTGCCGGAGCAATCATTTTCACCTGATGTAAACCGCTCAATGCATCAAATAAAGCTTTTATACTTGGAGATTTAACTCCATCATCGTTTGTAAGAAGTATTCTCATATCCAAATGCTCCTAAATACTAACAAAATAAATCTCAATGTATCCAAAATTGGATTTATTTTGCTTTTCTCTTCCCTGTATATGGTAGAAATTGGTACCTCACCTATCCGATAACCGGATCTTGCTGCTTTTATTAGAATCTCAGATTCGGTTTGAAAATTGCAAGTTGTAAGAGGAATATTTTTCAATATTCTCGTAGAAATTGCACGATACCCACACTGACTATCTTTTATTGTGCAATTAGCAAGAAAAGAAACAACAAAAGAAGTCGTTAGATTAGTGCAATATCTAATAAAAGGCATATTTAAGGGCGAACGTTTCCTTACCCCAACTATTATATCTTCTTTTTTATCTTCTATCCTCTCAATAAATCTTGAAATCTCTTTCGGATTATGTTGACCATCCCCATCAAGTGTAATCAAATAATCATATTTCTGTTCCAATCCGTAATTAAACCCAGTTCTATGAGCATATCCTTTTCCCATATTTTGTTTATGTTTAAGCAAAGTTACTCCTGCTTTTTCTGCAATTTCTAAAGTTCTATCTATACTCCCATCATCTACAATAATTATATCTTTCTTATTGCCCGGCAACGATTGAATTACCTCGTTTATACTCTTCTCCTCATTATAAACAGGGATAAGAAAACCAATCTTCATATCTGATAGTGTTGATTCATATTCGTTACTATAATCTATAGTTTACAACGGGTCAAATAAAAACCACTGATTTGTATATTTTTTTATATATTTTTCCAACACTTTTGCCCATTCTTCCACTCCATTCTTAAGAGGAGGTTCAAAATAAATCCGAGATTTTCCATTTTCAATAACAGAAAATGCAGGAACAATACTTGCTTGAGTACGTCTGGCAAGTTCAAAAACACCCTTTGGAAAAGAAAATGGCTTCCCAAAAAATTCAGCTTCACAAACAGGTCCTGAATACACTCTATCTCCGACAGTAGTTACTACTCCTCCTCTTTTTAAAGCAGAGATTGCTCGAAATAATCCTTCTTCTACATAAACAACTCTACTCCCAACTGATTCTCTTCGTTGAGTAAAGAAATTTTTTACTAATTTTGAGGACTGTGGAAATGCGATTATTATTGGGGAATAACCTAATATCCCCAGCAAGCCGGCTCCAAACTCCCAATTCCCGAGATGTGCTGTAAGAACCATTGCCCCTTTTCCACTTTTGACAACATCATCAAGATACTCCAAATGTTCAGCATCAACCCAATCTGATAAATTATTCTTATTGAGCTTTGAAATTATCATAAACTCATAAATAAACTTTCCAAAATTCTTACCTATTTCAAAAACTAATTTTCTGGCTTCCGTAGAACTAATACCTTTATGAATTCTTTTCAAATTTGAAAACACTATTTTCCGCTTCTTTCTGAAAACTGTAAAATACATCAAATATGACATCTTTTCTGCAATAAACAGAGCAATCTTCGGCGGTAGTAAATGCGACAAGAAAATTAAAATCCAATAAATAATTATCATTATTTATATTATTTTTCTCTTTGTTACGAGAATGGCTTCTGTTAATAATTGATAAGGTTGAAGCATTTATCCTCTTGAAAATCGGGGAGACTGGATTCGAACCAGCGACCCCCAGCCCCCCATGCTGGTGCGCTAACCAAGCTGCGCTACCCCCCGACTGTAAATTCAAATACCAATTTTTTTGAACCTTTAAACCCTTAAACTTTTAAACCTTTGAACGTTTGAACCTTTAAACCCTTAAACCTTTGAACTCTTTAATATATCAAGCATTTCTTTTAATCCTTGTTCAATCTCATTTAAAAGAGATTCATTCTCTTTTGTTTTTGTAGATATTTTCTCACACAAAAAAGTTCCATTATTATTTTTCAACTTCTCCTTCACCCCTTTAACACTGTATTTCTCCTTATAAAGCAATTCCTTAATAGAAGAAATTAAATCTATCTCTTTTTGAGTATATGTTCTCCTGCCACTTTTTGTTTTTTTGGGATGAAGCTCCTTAAACTCACTCTCCCAATACCTGAGAACATAAGGTTTTATATCTACAAGTTTTGCTACTTCAGAGATTGAATAATAATACTTCATCACTCTTTAAATAAGTTAATTTCTTAACTTGTCAACTATTTTTAAATTACATGGACAAAAAATTGCACACAGATATTCACAGGCAAAACAAATTTATACAGTAAAATTTTTTAATTTGGGGATAGAGTGCAACAACAACGTTGTTGCATACAAAATCACCGATTTTACACTCCCACAAAAACATTTAACAAATCAAATCCCTACCTAATTTAAGACCCTTAAAATATGTACTCTTTTCATTCTTTATCCGGAATCTCTAAAACTTTACGTGCTTCCTCAACATCTTCTTCACTTATCATCAACTTCACTCCCTTATTTAATTGAAATTGAGGACACATACCGCCACAATCATCTGTGAATATAATTGCCGTTATGTTATTAGATTCAAGAACACTCTTAGCAATCTCAGCAACTCCCCTGTTTTCATAAATCTGAATACAAATTAATTCTGTCATAAAATATCCTCCATATAGTCATAATTTTGAGTTACTTTACAATCTTTTGTTTGCTCCATCTTTTCAATCTGCTAATTAAATTCAATTCTTTCCTTATTCTTGGCAAGCTCTTAAGAGCGGCTTCTCTTCCCCTTTCTATTAAAAAATCTGTTTTTGAGAAGTCAGACCAATGAACTTCATCAACTTTTGGAGATATTATCACATCAGCTTTCAAAAGATTCAATGAATTCAACCTATGTTTTACAACTTCATCTACTCTTAAATGTACATTAAATGCTGTCTGCAATTCTCCGGGATCCCTAAGTTCTTTCATAAAAGATGAGCAGATTACAAAATCCGCACCCATCGCTTTTACTGCACAGGTTGGAAGTGTTGATGTAGAACCACCATCTACTAATATTTTTGAAGAATCCTCAATTGCTGGAAAAACACCGGGAATCGAAGCGGATGCTCGTACTGCATCTCTAATTCGACCTTCTTTTATAATTACATCTTCTCCTTTTATCAAATCAAGTGATACCGCCGCAAACGGTATCTTAGTTTCAGAAATAAGAGCATCTCCAAATAATATTTCTAAAGCCAAATCTAACTTATCCCCTTTAATTATATAAGGCTTTAAAAGACTTTTAGCATATGCATATTTTTCTTTCATAAAGTGCACTATATCACGAAATGGTTTTGGAAGTTCACTATCTCCGAACAAATCAAATCCCATATTTTTAAATTCCTGAGATGCTAATACCTCTTTTGCATCTTCTCTTAGCTTATTTGCATCCTTGTGCAAAGCATAATATCCACCAATTATCGCACCAATTGATGTTCCTGTAATAAAATGAATCGGAATTTTTGCTTCTTCAAGCACCTCAATCACACCAATATGCGCAAGTCCATGTGAACTTCCTCCTCCAAATGCAATTCCAATTTTCATATTAATTTTTTATATCTTAGGTCTATAGTATCGTCAATATTTTTCTTGACTATTAAGATTAATCGTGTAACTTGTCTTTTATGGAAACTTGTATAAATAAAAAAACATGTAACTTTAAGCCCAAAAATATATGGGTATTTATTACCATCCTCTCTATTATTACTCTTGGAATTATTATTTGGAGTGCACCGAGGCTTCTCAATTTGGCATTTGAAAAATCAACAAAAATGCTTGAGAAAAGCTTCATAGAAAAAGCTCCTCCCGAATATTCATCAAGAATTCATAACGACTTTGAAAATTTCATTCTCGCATTTAAGGAAGGTAATCTCAAAAAAGAAGATTTAAAAAAATTATCAAAACTAATACAATCAACAAACGAGGATGGAGAACTTGTTCAAGAAGAAATAGACGAACTATTAGAGTTCATTGAAACTATAACTCCTGGGCTTAGGTAGGCTGGGTGATTGCTTTTTTGCGTAATGCAAAAGAGAGGAAAGTCCGGGCACCATAGGGCAGAGTAGTCCGTAACGCGGACATTTCAACGACGAGAGTTGTTGGGACTGGAAAGTGTCACAGAAAATATACCGCTTCTCGCATTTATGTGAGAAGTAAGGGTGAAATAGTGAGGTAAGAGCTCACTACGTAGTGTAGCGATGCCTACGTGGGTAAACCCTACTCGGTGCAAGATCAAATAAAGGAGGATAGGTGGTCCCGTCTATTCGTATGCAAATACGAAACTCCTTGAGTAGATCGCTTAGATTAATAATCACCATTACAGGACCCGGCTTATAGGTCTGCTTAAGCTCTTTTAAGAAATTATGAGATATTTCACTATCTTATTTTTTGTTACCTCCATATACCTATCCTTTTAATAAAAACCATTATTTCTAAGGGAAACATAGTATAGTTTCTTAGTGTAAATAGCGAGCAAAATCGTGTATCTATCAACGAATACACAGCTTTTATATTACACTTATTTTTAATTGTACTTATTATTTTCAACCAATCTTTTTTTCTTA
>JAUVIV010000121.1 GCA_030592575.1 bacterium
ACTACAAAATTATAACTCTTTGTTATAGACCCCTTTCTCTCGCCTCTACATAGCTGTATTTTATTATTAGACTTGTATTTACAAGTTATTTTGCAGAATTATATGTTTTCATGTAGTTTATAATTACAAATATAGGGAAGAATGGAGAAATTTTATTAGGCTTGGAGGGGTTCGAACCCTCAACCTTCGGATTCGTAGTCCGATGCTCTATCCAGTTGAGCCACAAGCCCTTAACTTTTCAAAGCGTGTTCTACAAAGCTAATCTACACAGATGTACGCCGCCTGGGAATCGAACCCAGAACCCCCGGATTAAGAATCCGATGCTCTGCCTGATTGAGCTAGCGGCGCATACCGAATCTGCATTGAATATATATAATCCGAAGGAAGATGTCAAATAAAAAAATATAAAATCCTTGACATCGTCTAAGTCTTCATTTATTCTTCTTTTTGACAGTATGAAGGAAAGGGCGGGTAGCTCAGCTGGTTAGAGCGCCGGTCTCACATACCGGAGGCCATGGGTTCAAATCCCTTTCCGCCCAAAATTAAGTGAGAAAAGTATTAAACGGTCTCTGGAAACTTCAAAAGCTTGATATAGAGCTTTCCGACTTAGCAACTAAGAAAGAAAGTATCCCTCAAAAAATTCAGAACGAGAGCAAGAAAATCCAAGTAAAAGAGAATGAACTTCAAGAGAAACAAAAGGTACTTGAGGAACATAACAATCAGAGAAGAAAATTAGAACAAGAAATAAAAGAAGCAAAAGATGCAACTGTTCGCTATAGATCTCAACTACTTAAAGTAAAAACAAACAAAGAATATCAAACCCTCTTGCACGAAATAAATACTCAGGAAATTAAGGTTTCGGCTTATGCAGAAGAAACATTGGAACATACTGTTCAGAGTAAAGAGTTATCAAGAAAAGTAGAGGAATTAAAGAAAGAAGTAGAAAAAAGCAAAGAAAAGTTTACAGAATATAAAGAGAAGCTACACAAAGAACTTAATCAAGTAGAAATTCTTTTTCTTTCCAAAGAAAAAGAAAGAGAAAAACTTGTGCCTAACATAAGTAGAGCTATTCTCTCGAGATATGAACAAATTAGAAAAAGTAGAGCTGGAATCGGGGTAGTTAAAATATTTGACTCAACTTGCAACGGTTGTAATGCTATTTTACCCCCTCAATTTGTGGCTGAAGTAAAAAAAGGAGATAGGATTTTAACTTGTGAGCAATGCGGAAGAATCTTCGTATGGAAGGAAAATGTGGATTAGTATGTTTATGCTTCTTCCATCCACTAAGGATGTAGGAAATCATCTCTTCGTAAATCACCAATACAAAAAAGCAATAAAAACTTATAATATGGCTCTTAAAAAAAATCCTTCCTTTGAAATTAAATTAAGAATAGGAATCAGCTATTATCTGATAGATGATTATCTAAATGCAGAAAAATGGCTTTTGGAAGTTCAAAAATCAAAAAGTGAAAGTCAAAAAATAGAAGCTGAAAGTATTTTAAAGGAAATATATTTTAAAAAAGGAGTTTGCGAGTTCAAAGAAGGTAATTTAGAATCTGCACTCTTTTGGTTTAAAGAAGCTCAAAATAGGTATGGTATTGCTTCTACATTGTATAATTTGGGTAATAAAATAGAAGCAAAAAAGATTTTTCAAAAACTTGCAAAGGAAGAAACTGATGTTAGTTGTAAAAGTATGTACGCATTGGGAATAATTGATTATCAAGAAGGACAATTTAAAAAAGCTCTTACTTGGTTCAAAAAATTAGAACCTACAAATAATGTATTAGAAGCAATTGGTTCTACACTTTATAGAATGAAAGCTTACGAAGAAGCTTTAGATTGTTTTCAAAAAGGAAATAATGACTTTTTCGTTGCGGAATGTTACTATAAATTAGGGAATTTCAAAAAAGCAGAGAAATATTATAAAGAATATTCAACTAATGAAAAACTCAATCAAATTGTTCCTACATATGAAAATGATGCATTATATGGACTTGCTTGGTCTCATTATAACTTGGAAAAATTTGATTTATCGGCAAAAGAATTTGATCAATTCTCTACTAATATTCATAATAGTACCTTTAATCTAAGATCTATTTCTATGTATTATGCCGGAAGATCTTTTTTAAAGGATGGTAAGCTTGATAAGTCAATTAAATATTTTAATGAATTTCTTGATGAATATCCAGAAAATGAGCTTGCGGTGAATTCGTATTATTGGTTAGGAAAAGCATACTTCGCTCAAGGAAATTATCAATCTTCAATGAGAGAATTTGAAGAATTGTTATCAAATCATCCAAATAGTATTTTCTCTCAACAAACTTACTTAATGATTGGAAATATATATTATAAAACGGCAAAATATGATTCTGCAATTATTTGGTATAACTACATAAATAACCTTTCTTCTGATAAATCGTATTCGGATTGGTTGCTTGATGAAGCACGATTTAAAATTGAAGAATGCTATTTTAGACTTGGTGAATATGGTTCAAGAATTGATATTTTACGAAACTTTGTTCGTAAATATCCGAAATCAAAAAGAGTACCTAAATTTGAATTTGAACTTGCTAAGTATTGGGAAAGTCAAGGTAATTTTCGAGAAGCTATTCGTACCTATAAACACATAATTCAGGAATTTCATTGGTCTTTTTTGGCTCAAAATGCACGGCTTAGACTTTCAGAATGTTATTTTAGAATTGGGTCACATAATAAAGCAATTGAAATTTGTGAAGAGTTAATTCCTACGACTTTACGTATTCAAGCACAAACTCAACTTGCCAAAACTTATTTTTTACTTGCCCAATATGATAAAGCAATTCATAAATATGAAATTCTGGTCAATGACTTTCCTGAAAGTGATGAAGCCCAAAATGCACAATATCAAATTGGATTATGTTATGAATATCTTGGGTCACAGAAAGAAGCAAGAGTTGTTTGGCAGACTTTTATAAATAAATATCCTGAAGATTCTAAAGTATGGGATGTTTGGCTTAAGTTGGCAAGAACTTATTGGGATGATGGACTTGCAAGAAAATATGAAAAAACTCTTCTTTATATTGAGAGTTCAGGAGAAGGAAGATCGCAACATGAAGCAAAATTTCTTCTTGGATCTTTATATCAGGGTAGGAGTGAATATGAGATTGCTCAAAATTTTTATCTTAAGGTAGCAACTCAATATGAGGACGTCAATTCTAAATCAAGAGCTCTTATTGGGGCAGCACAATGTGCTAAATTTTTAAAAGATTTTGGGAAAGCACGAGAACTATATCGTGAAGTGATTTCACTTCGCCCAAATCCAAAGTTTGAAGAGCTTGCGAGGAAAGAATTTAAATCATTAAATTTATCTACGGAGGATTAATCTTATGGGAGAAATAATTTCTACATATATTGAAGACGAGATGAGAAAAAGCTATATTGATTACGCAATGAGCGTAATTGTTGGAAGAGCACTTCCTGATGTTCGTGATGGATTGAAACCAGTACATCGTCGAATTTTATATGCTATGAAAGAACTTGGACTTCTTCATAACAAATCATTCAGAAAATCTGCTTCTGTAGTGGGAGAAGTTCTTGGAAAGTATCACCCTCATGGAGATTCATCCGTTTATGATGCTTTGGTAAGAATGGTTCAAAAGTTTTCATTGAGATATCCACTTGTGTTAGGACAAGGAAATTTCGGTTCAATAGATGGTGATGCAGCTGCAGCTTATCGATATACGGAAGCAAAATTATCTCAATTCGCAGAACTTATGCTCAGAGATATTGAAAAAGAGACAGTTCTATTTCAGCCAAATTTTGATGGAAGACTTAAGGAACCAACTATTTTACCGAGTGCATTTCCTAATCTAATTGTAAATGGTAGTTCCGGAATTGCAGTTGGAATGGCAACTAATATTCCACCTCATAACTTGTCTGAAGTTATAGATGCACTTGTTGCCAAGATAGACGATCCGGATTTAGAAGACTTCTCAGAATATGTAAAAGGACCTGATTTTCCAACAGGTGGAATAATAGCGGGAAAAGGAGAAATACTTAGAGCTTATAGTACCGGAAGAGGGAAAATCAAAGTAAAAGCCGATGCAGATATCCAAACTTTGAAAAATGGAAGAAAAGTAATAATTATTAGCTCTATTCCTTATCAGGTTAACAAGTCTATGTTGGTTTCACAAATTGCTGACCTTGTGCGTAGTAAAAGAATAGAAGGTATATCAGATATACGTGATGAGAGTGACAGACGAGGAATAAGAGTTGTTATTGAACTTAAAATGGGAGTACAAGCAGAAGTGGTTTTAAGTACACTTTTCAAACATACATCTTTAAAGGTAACTTATGGGATGAATTTGCTTGTTCTTCGTAATGGAGTACCCAAATTACTTACTCTTAACGACTTTCTTGTCTCATTCTTAGATTATCGGCATTTAATAATAAAACGCCGCACGGAATTTGATCTACGTGCAGCACAAGAACGAGCTCATATCCTTGAAGGACTTAAAATTGCACAAGAAAATATTGATGAGGTAATAAAAATTATTCGTGGAGCAACAAATGAGAAAGAAGCAAAAGAAGGGCTTAAAGAGAGTTTTAGTCTAAGCGATATCCAAATTCAAGCAATCTTAAATATGAGACTTGGAAAACTTGTAGGACTTGAACGTGAGAAATTGGAACATGAGTATATGGAAGTTGCTAAATTAATAAAAAGCTTAGAGGAAATTCTTCAAACAAAAGAAACTGTAATGAACGTAGTGAAACAGGAACTTCTTGAGATTCGGAAGAAATTTGGCGATGAGAGACTTACAAAAATTGTTGAAGCAGAAGACGAAATTAATATTGAAGATTTGATTCCAAATCTGCCTTCTCTAATAACTTTAACTGCTAAAGGTTATGTAAAGAGATCTAATCCTTCTAATTATCCTAAGCAACTTCGCGGAGGAAAAGGTGTAATAGGAATATCTCTTGTTCCGGATGATGAAGTAATAAAAATATTTAAGACTCTTTCTCATAATGTAGTTATCTTTTTCACGAATTTTGGAAGATGTTATTCTCTTAAAGCTTACAATATTCCGGGATTTGAACGTAATGCTCGTGGTAAACCGGTTGCAAATATTCTTTCATTGCAAGAAAATGAACATGTAAAAACTATTCTCCCACGAGGAGAAGGAATTGTTGTAATTATAACACGTAAGGGGATTATAAAGAAACTTAAGTTCTCTAATTTTGACCGTATAAGACGTACAGGGATAATTGCTATTTCATTGAAAGAGGGGGATGAAGTTGCTTCGGTTACCGAAATAAATCCGGAAGATTATATTTTCATTGTAACTAAACATGGAAAAATAATTAAGTTTAAGGAAGAAAAATTAAGAGGATTATCCAGAACTTCCCAAGGAGTACGAGGAATACGTTTGAAAGATAATGACGAGGTTCTATCATTAACAGCTACTTCGGTTCAAGAGAATGAGGAACTATTTTTGATATCTTCTGATGGATATGGGAAAAGAGTTCCGACATCGAAATTCAGAGTTACAAATCGCGGCGGAGTGGGCGTGATTGGAAGTAAAGTTGAACTTGCAGGATGTGAGATAGTAGATAAAGAATCCGAAATTATTCTTGTTACCAAAAATGGGCAAACTTTAAGAGCTGGAGTTAGTAAAATAAGAAAAATGAAAAGTCGAGCTACTCGTGGAGTACGAGTTGTAAGACTTAAAAAAGATGATGCAATTAAGGATGTTTATAAGATTTAACAGGTGTTGTGAATCAGCTTTGTTTTTTAGATTAAACAATAGCGAATTTGCAAGCAAGGAGGGTATTTGTATGTATAAAGGAAAAGTGAAGTGGTTCAATGAAAGTAAAGGTTACGGATTCATTGAACGAGAAGATGGAACTGATATATTTGTGCACTATGCTGACATTCAAGGTGAAGGATTTAAAGTTCTTGATGAAGGAATGGAAGTTGAATTTGATGTAGTGGA
>JAUVIV010000133.1 GCA_030592575.1 bacterium
AAAGAATGTAATCGCAAGAAATCATTGGGTAAAGGGATGTATCCTGTACCATCTCCATTATCCACGAGTGCTGTCGTGCTGAATGCTGATGGTGTTATTGTATGTACCGGTAGCTTCCTTCGTATCTCATTGTCGCTATCATCAAGCAACGAATCTATTAACGATTCAGATACTATCTCCGCTTCATCAAACGGTGTAATTTCATCAATACATCCCTGTACCTTTATAATGATGTTTGCCCTTGTCATAATTTACATGTCCCAGTCAGGAAATTCAATTTTGTATTCCTCTGCAATAGCGAGTACTTTTAGTTTGTTTTTTAACATTCCGTAGGTTACTCCTTCAAATGTCTTTGCCAGATAATCCCGAGCTTGCTGTGCATTTACAATGTCTTTTACTGCTTTAAATTGTATAGGGTCGATTTCTCCCTCGTCTTTTACTACTTCGGGGGTTTCTTCCTTGATAGGTTCTTCCTTAACAGGTTCTTTGCTTATGCAGATGTAGGCTTTTCCATAACCTATGTCTTTTTCAAGTGCCTTTTGTAGCTTTTCATCAGAAGTTGTGAATAATCCGTTTGACCTGTTAGGTGTGGTTACTCCTCCTGTGAAGTCAGAGATAACATTTCTTCCGTCAATAAGTACTACTTTTTGATAGATTAGAAATTGTAAAGATTGATATGTTTTTGTCATGATTTTATTATTTTAAAGATAGGGGGGAATTAACCCCCCTAATCTAATTATTAACCAAAAATTACGCAAGCGTGATCAACGCATGTGTGTCAGGATAACGTGTTGCTAAACAAAATGCTTCATCAATAACAAAAGCATTGGCATTTTTAATACCTGTTTTCTTTAACTCCAAACTTGTAGTTTGTAATGGTTTGAAAATATGTTTTTCAAGGTTTGCAATATCAAGTACAATTCCTTTGGTTGCCCATCCACAGTCATTAAATAATTTGTGGTGTTTAACAAGTAGAGTTCCAAAGTTTGTTTCAATCTTATTGAATTTAATTCCAAACATCACCTCAACGTTCTTAGCATCAATCTGTCTATTTACAGTTTCGCATTCATGTAATTCAGCAAGTAATGTGCTTCCTGCAAATAATACTCTTGTGTCAGAGCCGGAGTTTCCATCGAATATAGTTTTGTTCCAACCAATATATACTCCTTTATCTAAAGCACCTGATACATAAGTCAATCCTTTGGTTATGTATCTTGTGATACCACCGGAGAGATATTTCCAGTCTTCACCTACACTATCATAGAGTTTTAATTTATATCCAAAGAGGTTTGCGAGTTCCATAGACCGTTTCATATCATAAATAGATTCAGCACGGTAATCTGTAATATCCCAGTTGACTTCTTTTTCATGTAATTTGTCGTACATACTTTCTTCTACTTGTGCCATGTGTACCTGACAGTAATTAGAAGATTTTTGAGGAAATACAGCATAAGGGCTTGTCTGTGCATCAAGTTCAGATTTGGCATTACCAATTCTTACTAATCCTACCCCGACAGCTATTACAGGTGTATCTCCATCATGAGTACCAGTACCGTTGGCTGCTATGACAGTAAGCGTATAAGTAGATGCGTTCTTTGCTACTACGTGGAATACTAACGGAAGACTGTCGTTACCATTAATAGTCGGTACAAGAATGTTATCATCTATACTCCAGATATGAGGGTTATTTACGATTAGAGCATGTGTGCTCCATTGAGCAACTGAACCTGATGAGGCATTTAATTGAGTTTTAACTGTATCTGCAATACCTCGTGAATCCACAGCATACCATTCACTCTGCCAACTCTTAACGGGTACTACGAGACCTACGTTTCTTATGATGGTATCCAAAGGGGTTGCCGATGGTTTCATCTTTGTTATGTTCTGTCTAATCGAATTATCAAGTAATTCAGATGAGGCTGCTGTTACACCGGTTGTGGTTACAGGTTCTCCTTCAATTACTGTTCCTGCTCCGGCTGCCATAGCCAAAGTCGAGCCTCCTAAGAGGGCTGATACATCTACAAATCCTACTACTACCGCTAATGATAAAGCGATAAATGCAAGAAATGATACTAAGCTTATTAGTTTTACAATTTTTTTCATTTTTTTTTAATTTAATTTATTTAATAGTTAATTTATTCACAATGCCCTTTTGGCACTATACTTTTATCCCAATCCGAGACCTTTTCTTTTTTCGTTATAAGCTATAATCGAATCGTTGAATGGATCGGGTTTTGTTTTTGGTATTTCTTTTTCCTTTGTTTGTGATGAACTTAATATTGGAAGTCCGTCTCCGGCAGGTTTTGCTTCTTGTTTTTTAGTTTCAATCTGTTCGTTTCTGCCTTTTATCTCTCCTGCTTCTTTGGCTTTGGCTATATCTTTTTTGCTGTTGAGGGCTTTTTTCATCATTCCAAGAAACTCTTTTGTTACCTTGCCTTTGTAAACATTTGCAAGTACATCATCGAGGGTGGTGAGAAATTCGCTTGCTTCGTCATCACTCAAATCATTTTCTTTTGCAAATTCTTTCATTGCTTCTACCGAGCCATTTCGATTTTCTGACAAAGACTTTCTTATATCATCCTGTTCTTGCATTCTCTTTTGGCGTTCAGTAAGGTTTGTACTCCAAGCTTCATAATCAGGATCGCCTTCTGCCGGTTTTATGTTCTCAACATCTACATTTCTTGATAGTGCTTCTCTAAATCCTGCTCCTTTTGAAATGTCTTTTATCATTTCGCCGATAGCCGGTTCGCTTTCCAGTACGGATATAATCTTTTTATTCGCTTCACGGTTGTTGGTGCGGTAATCTTCGAGGGTATTGATATGTTCAAGGGCTATCTTCTGTACGTCCTCATCGGTAATCTCCTTGTCGGGAAATTCTTTTCTTAGTCTGTCTGCAAGGCTTTCGATTTTTTCTTCTACTTCCTCTTTGACTTCCTCGTCTTTGATTTCTTCTTTAGTTTCTTCGGGTAATTCGTCTTTTACCTTTTCTATTATTTCTTCTGCCATGATGATTAATTTTATATTTTGTTAATAATTAGTTAATTGCCCCAAAAATATACTGTAAATAATAAATAGTTTGGTTTTTATGTTCAATTTTATTGTTATTAAAACATTTTCTTTATATATTTGCCGGATAATAATTCTATATTTCCTATATGAAAAATGAAAATGACAATGAACGCATACATGGCAAGCATGCTGCGTTGTTTAAAAATTACCTAAGAATTTTAAAATCACATGGCGATTTGGCTATACACATCTCAAGAAATAAGCTGTATGAAGAAGCGTGTAAGCCCTTTTTTATAACCGCTCCTGTGGCAGGCAGGATTATCAGAAAATTAATTAAAAAACCACCGAATGAGATATTGATGGATGAGGAATTTGAGGAAATAATAAAATCGGGGATGGTAAAATGAATTTGAATAAAATATATAATGAAGATTGCAGGGATACATTAAAACGTATGCCGGATAATTGTGTTGATTGCGTTATTTCAGATATACCATATAAAATTATAGCAGGTGGGGTTAGAATTATTTATCAAAATGATGAATGCACAGGAGTATTAAATAAACGAGATTGGAGTAAAACAGATCCAAAAGGTTGTTTAAGTAGAGGTAAAATAGTGGTTTCCGATGGATCAAACATTGGTAATAAGTGGTTAAAGAAAAACAGTTTAGATGTTCCATCAGCAGTTAAGAATGGTAAAATGTTTGAGCATAATGATATTAAATTTAAAGAATGGTTGCCAGATGTTTTTAGAGTATTAAAAGAAGGTACACATTGTTATTTAATGGTAAATGGTAGAAATCTAAAAGATTTACAAACGGAAGCTGAAAAGGTTGGTTTTATTTTTCAAAATTTACTTGTTTGGGATAAAAAGAACAAAACCCCAAATAAATATTATATGCAACAATTAGAATTTATATTAATGCTCTCAAAGCGTCCTGCAAGAAACATTAATAATATGGGAAGTGGAAATTTATTGCCATCACAAAATATAATAGGAAACAAATTACATCCAACTGAAAAGCCTGTTAATTTAATTAAACATTTAATTATAAATAGCAGTAATAAAAATGATATAATCCTTGATATGTTTATGGGATGTGGAACAACTGCAATAGCTTGTTTAGAGGAAAATAGAAGTTTTATTGGTTCGGAAATATCAGAAGAATACTTTGAAATAGCAGAGAAAAGAATAAAAAATCACATTTCACAAACCAAACTATTTCAATGAAAAAAGAAGAAAAATTAGCAGCCAAAATAATCAAAGAAATGCAACTGGAAAGGATTTCTCCCGATCAAATGCTTAAAATCTTAAAATTAGCAAAAGAAAAATTTAAAAAAAACTATGAAAAAACTTGACAAATACCAATTTAATTTTGTATATTTGCAATATGATTAATTCGCAATTATACATAAATTTTCTTAAAATTGATAGGAAGGGTGTTCCCGTTTGTGTTTCCTTTTGCGAGTTAATCAAACATATTCGGGTTCATAGCTTCCGACCCGACTTACTGATTATATCG
>JAUVIV010000052.1 GCA_030592575.1 bacterium
GTATTAATATTTCTCCATCTCTATGATGGAGTGCAAGCTTGTGGACATAAAAATTAAAAATATACTCATAAAACACTCTCGGAAATTCTATATAACCTTTTCTGGAAACTCGAGATATTTCATCAATAAATACGGATACTTTCTCTATTGCTATATGCTCTAAAACCTGTGAACAGATAACATATCCAAAAGCTTTATCTTTAAATGGTAATTTATCTGAGTTATAAATTAGTAGCGGTTTATTTAGTTTGATTAAATCGGTTTTTCCTCTTTGTTCTCTTGCTTCTTCCTCCATAAAATACTTGTCAAGAAAAACATCACTTCTATAAAAAGGTGTACTTCCAGGTCCAATTTCAAGGACTAAATCTTTAGCATCTATATGTTTTATTTTTTCTGGGAAAAACAAATAAATCACCTCCTTAAAAATCCTGTCATTAAACAAATATTTTTCACTTATCCATATATATCTTCTCCCAAAAAACATCCTTTGAATCCTTAAGTAACCATAGATCAACCCCTTTATACTGGACTTTCTCGTAGTTCTGTTTTGCCCAAGTAGAAATATCGTCTAGCCCCCAAGAAAAGCCTTGCACGTAAGTTGGCCGCAATATCATTATAGAATATCTTAAGTCATATTTATTGTGGCCAGGGACACTTCTCATTCCATTCCATGATATAGCACCAGAAGTATCTGGGGATAATGATGCAATATACTTATCTGACTTTCCAAGCATATCTATTGATCTCAATCCAGTATAATATGATATAGTACCTGCCCAAAAGACAGCCACCGAAGCATTTGAATTAGCTATTTGACTGATTGCGATAGCAGTATTGACATTTATACGATTCGCTCGTACTTGGTACGGCTCACAAAGGTTCGCTCGTAATTGGTACGGATCATGAAGGAAAGATATCTCAGGAGCAAATTTGGAATTGGCCATAACCAGTAAAAAGAATGTGACACCAACTACAAAGAAAAATCTTTCTAAAAGAGGACGAGAAATATAATCATTGATAATGTTACTCTTAAATTGAACAGATAAGACATTTGACACTTCGTCAATACATAAAATAAAAAGAAGAGGTGTAACTGGAGACATTATTCTCCAGTAAGCCCATGGGTCACCACCAATCCATATCTGATAGATAACCGAGGCAAGAAAAAGTAGCATTAAAAGAAATGTATTCTTTCTAAAATTGAAGCCAATATTGAATAGAGCTATAAATATTAACGCTGACATTGACTTTAAAAATGGCAAGGTGAATCCTATGCCATTCTTAATTCTATGCATCATAGGCATACCAGATAGTTTCAAAAATGCCGTATTTGGAACTATATTATCGTAATAATTCCATCTGAAGATGGTCAATGAGATAACAAATGTACTTATTATCGCTATTTCTATCAGTAAGATAGCCAATCCTTTTTTCTGCTTTATAATTCCAAGTGAGCGATATGTCATAATTAGGAATACAAAGATAAGGGCATCTGGCCTTGTTAAAAATGATAGCCCCATTAAGATTGGCAAGGATACTATTACTTTCAACTTATTGCCAAAACGAATAGCCAACCATGTAGCTGATAAAAGTAATCCGCTTAAAAGGCCAGTTTCCATACCCATTAAGGACCAGTATACTAAAGGATAATAACAAAGCGTAGCTGTGAAAACCAAAATCATTAAAAAATCACGATTGATAGAATTATTTTTGGTAAATATTTCCTCGGCAATCTTCATCGAGAAGTATGCAACAGCCAACATAAATCCGATGCCAGAAAGTTGTATAAAAAGAACCGCTGTAACTTTATCAAACAAAGTTGTTCCTAATGACATATATAAAGTCATCAGCATATTCGTAAACCCTTCAATGCGAAGACTCTCCGATGCATTCCATACCAACCCTAATCCATTCGATAGGTTATATGCATATCGCATTGAAATCATTGCATCGTCAAAAAGGCAAAAATATCTTTTTCCATCAATTCCTTGAAACGAAGTTCGAAATATAAATAAACCTGACCAAGCCAAAAACAATATTGTTACTAAGCAAAGATAAAGTGTTTTATTAAATCTGTTATTATACATATTCTCTTTGCATTTTTGAAAAAGTTTTGCCAATTTCTTAAATTGTTTAGGAAAAAACATATTTCAAGCTCTCCTATGAATCCATTTTGGGAAAGGGTTAAAAAAACCATAGTTATTAGATTTGCCTGATACCATAAAAGCATAACATTTTTCATGCCAATCAAGAGGATTTGATACTTCAATCTCTGCTAATGTAACAGAACAAAAATATTTTCCAGGACTTAAATTGATTTTATCTATTCTGTATTCGATAAACCCTTTCCCTTTAATCTCGTCTAAATTAAGACCATCCCAATTGGAATAATTAGAAGTTACAAGCGTATCTTTTATATCAAAAATTGATACGGTAAAAATCGGCTTTTTTACTATTCTTTTCGTTTGATAATAGATTTTTAAGATAAGTGATTCTCCAAAGTTATATTCTTTTACCCTTTCTCCAGTTTTATTGATAAATTCCACTTCATTTATTTCAGCATAATTATCGGTTCTCACTCTGTTCATGCCAAAGGTTATATTTCTTGAGAGATTAACATACCGTTCGTAAGCTTCAATCGTATTATTTACTTCACCTACTGATTTTATAATTCCTTCGTTTAGCCATATAGCTCTATTACATATATTTTTTATTACTTGAAGATTATGTGATACCAAAATAGTGGTTCCACCATTTAACCTAAAATCTGCCATTTTACGATGACATTTAAGAGCAAAATCCAAATCCCCTACTGCCAAAACTTCATCTACCAACAAAATGTTTGGTTCACAATGAACAGCTATCGCAAATCCTAATCTTACAAACATACCCGATGAATAAAATTTTACTGGTACATCTATAAAGTCTCCAATATTTGCAAATTTGATTATTGCATCGAATTTTTCATCCATCTCCTTTTTG
Organism: bacterium; assembly: GCA_030592575.1. Lineage (GTDB taxonomy): Bacteria > Hydrothermota > UBA3073 > JACQXS01 > JACQXS01 > JAGMCN01. Next base: position 2,983 of record JAUVIV010000052.1, read on the forward strand.
CTCATTCCAAGAATTGCACCATTTATGTAAATATTTTCTCTTCCTGTAAGCAATGGATGAAAACCTGACCCTATTGCAATAAGTGCTCCTACTTTTCCTCTAATCGTAATTTTACCTTTATCAGGCCAAAAAATACCATTAAGAAGTTTAAGTAAAGTAGTTTTTCCTGAACCATTGGAACCAACAATCCCAAGAGTCTCCCCTTTTCTAAGCTCAAAAGAAACATCATCTAACGCCCAAAATTCATTTTTTCGTAATTTATCAGAATGAGAACTTTTTCCAAATATATTTCTCCCAATATCTTTCACTCCATACCACATAGAACGCTTTAATGATTTACAGTATTTTTTCGAAACATGCTCAACTTTTATTACAACTTCGGAATCAGTAGATGAGTTGGTGAGTAAATGAGTAGATGAGTTGTTTGGTTGTTTGGTATTAGCCCCCCCCTTACAAATATCTAAATCTTTATGAGTTTTCATTTCTTTCTTCCTCATCCACTCATCCACCCTTTCTAAATTTTCTCTGCAACTCTTGTCTCGGTTAAGTGAAATGCAATCAAGCATATTATAAAAACAATAATAGATATACAAACTGAGATTAAAAAACCTCTCCATTCAGAGATTGTTCCTGTCAATATAAATTCTCTCGGAACTGAAACCATATAATATAACGGATTATATTTTGTGATATGCAATAACATTCCTTTAGGTTTTGCATACAAAATAGGCGTTAAAAACATTAGAAATGTTAAGAATATTGAAAGTGCATTTCCAATATCTCTAACAACTCCATTTAAAAGTGATAGGATAAAACCAATGCCAAGTGTAAATAACATTATTGGAATTATCAATATTGGGATTAATAAAATTGCTATACTGGGTGCAATTTTATAACAAATAAATAATATACATACCAGAATAAGTTGAATCAAAAACGATACTATTGACTGTCCTGTAGATGCAATCACTAATGATTTTTTGGAAAAGTTAATTTTTGTTATCATTGGGCCTGCTTTTGTCAATGAGTTTGAACTTGCAATCAATCCGGTTGAAAATAGTTGCCAGAATGCTATACCAAGTACTGCATAAATCGGATAAGGAACATTGATATTACCGATATTAAATACACCTGCGCGATTAAGAATAATAAATGTTCCAACACTAATAATTGGTACAATGAATGCCCAAAAAACTCCAATAAATGACTGCTTATATATTGCAAAAAAATCTCTCTTAAACAACTGTATTGTAAGCCATCTACTTTTTTTAAATTCATTAAATATCTCCTTAAAAATTGAGATATAACCTTTTTTTAAAGAGTTATCGGGCTCGTATGTAGTGATTTTATCAGCCATTTTTTGTTCTGTCATATCTACTTTAATAACATAATATGAAAATCAGAATTATAACCTCTTTTTGCAATGATTTTTATTTTTAATAAGCAGATTTAACTGATTTATTTTTTTCTCCCTTAATCCGTTTTATCCGTTAAATCAGCTTACCTTCGTGCTAAGTTTCAATTTATCATAAATTCCACACACTTCATCCACATTTCTCTCCCAAGTATAGTTATTGTCTTCTATGGTTTTTCTCGCTTTTTTTCCGAGATTAGTTCTTAATTCCAAATTAGTAGCTACATCAATAATCGTTTCTACTAATTGTTTCTTATTCTTTGTATCCACAAGCATACCATTTTCTCCATCCTTTATTACTTTACTTATTTGTCCTGCATTTGATGATACAATAGCTTTCCCCATTGCCATATACTCAAAAAATTTTATAGGAGAGAAGACGTAAGCTCTGCGACACAAGTACATAGCTATGTCAATTGCATTAATATATTTAGGAACTCTTTCGTATGAAACACGACCAGCAAAAGTTACATAATCTTTTAGTTTAAGCTTTTCTACTTGCTTTTCTAATACCTCTCTGTGAAATCCATCTCCCACAATGAGAAGATGAATATTCGGTACTTTTTTTATTATGTCTTTCATCGCATCAATTAAAACATTTAGATTATGCCAAACTACAAGAGTTCCAATAAACCCAATGACGATTTTATTTTGTAATCCATACTTTTCACGCACTTGTTCACCCGATATATCAGGATTGAATTTTTTCACATCTACCCCATTAGATAAAAAACACACCTTCTCTTCAGGAATTCCATAACTTAATATCTTCTTTTTTAGAATACTTGAAACTGCAACAATTGCATCAACATTCTTGAATACTTGCTTTTCAATGAATCTACCAATATTTCCCAAATATACTTTGCCTCCATAGCTCTTGATTTCTGATATTGGCAATGCATTTACCTCAAGAATTATAGGAATACCATACCATCGTGCTAACTTAATTCCACTATAATTGAATAGTGTATATCTTTCATATAATAAATCAGGACACTCACGAGCAAATATTTTTTTTGCTCTCCAAAAGAATTTAAAATTATATAGCAATGTATCACATTCTTTCAAAAAATTCCCAACCATTAGGTTAGGCTTTGAATAAAAGTTAAGTTTCGTTTCTATAATCTTTTTATTTTTTTGTGTCTTTGTGTCTTTGTGGTTAAATCCTTTTTTTCTTAATATCTGATAAAACCTTTGCATAGTTCTAAAAATTGAATTTGGTTGAATCTCAAATATTTTACTTTCTGCTTTTTGTTTCCTATCTTCTGTATTCTCTCCTTTATTAGCACATACAATAAATACATCGATATTTTTTTTTCTCATTGCCTTTATGAATTCTTGCACATGAATTGAGCTACCCGTAAACCCACTTAGCAAAGGAGGCCAAGGAGCATTCCATATATATCCGACTTTCATTTTAAGTTAATACTTTTTCGCTAAAGCAATGGTATACTCACCACAAAAAAATTTCCTATCAAATTGTTTAAGAAACGGCACCAAAAATGTTGGTGTATTATTTTGAGAAATCATACCAGTTGCATAACAAAAAATTGTATGTAACCCTTCTTTTTTAAATAAATTTTTCAGTCTTTTCACATTAAATTTCAACCCGTTTCTTTCGTCTTTTACCAATAATGAGAAAAAGAACATCATAGGATTTATACAATTAGGTTCAATCAAGGCTATGAATTGCTTACTTACACGATTCATTTCTTTGATAGTCCTTGAAGGAGACAACACATGGTGCAAAAGATTAGCCTCAAACACGAGGTCAAATGAATTATTTTCAAAGGGTAATTTTTCAGATGTAGCTTCAACTAAATTTCTAATTGGATTACGACTCAACATTTTTCTTGAAAGGTCAATTCCTGATACGTTACCTAATTTTGAAAGGCTATAAGTAAAAATTCCATTACCGCATCCAACATCCAAAATACTCATATTACCATGACAATCTGCAGGGATGGCATTCTTTATTACATTTAATTTAGGTTCTGTAAAGGCTTTAATTATGGGATGATCATAATCTCTCTACCTCCACCCTCTATCCCAATAACCTGTCTTTATTGACTTAACCATAGTATCCTTTCCACGCACATACCTGTGCTACTTCTTCTTTTTTAGCATAACCCATTATCACATCTGCAGATAAAATTCCCATTTTTATAGCATGATCCATATTTATATATTTAAACAATCCTTGTCTCCCTGCTACTATAAGATTATCCAATTGGTCCACATATTTCATCAACTTTTCCAGTTTTACAGCATGAGTTATATCGTATATAGGATACCCATATTCCGTACGACTTATGAAATAATTTCGGATATCTTCTTTTGAAACTAAACCTATTTCTTCAAGCTGTAATACTACTTTTTCATATAAATCCTCCGGTTTGGAATTCCAAATTAGATCACCTTTATCACACGGTATCTCCAAACATAAACTTGTCATACCATCTTTTATGGTATCAACACTGAAATTCTTTATTTCCGATAATCTATTAAATAAAATATTTTTTGGTGGAATATAAATCCAATGATGCGAAGTAACAAAAGGTCTATCTATTATCAAGTTCAAAAAAACAATTGACCTATAACTGAGATTATTAGCTGCAGAGAGTAATGGAGCATCAACATCAGGAACGACTACCTTTATGAAATCCGGTAAGGCAATAGTAGAAATTAAATAGTCGCATTCTATAACTTTTTCCCCAGTTGCTCCAGAAAAAGTAACCGATTGCACCTTTTTATTATTAATAGTAACTTTTCGTACATTACTGTCAGTATAAATTTTGCCCCCATGTTCTAAAATCCCTTTTTCAAGAAAATGAGCAATTTCACCTATCCCTTTGTAAGGATAATAAAATTTACTGTCATAGGGTGAATGCGGATGATTATCTTTTTTGAATTTTGTTATAAAAGACCTTTTAATAACATCTAACAAGTTCATTGCAGGGATTCTTTGCTCGGCATAGCTGGATGACAACATAGAAGGTGGTCTGCCCCATGTTTTTTCTGTATAAGGCCCAAAGTAAAAATTATAAATAGACTTCCCGAATCTATTAATTACCCATGTTTCAAAAGAGGTATCCTGCATTGGCTTAAATTTGTTTTTCAATCTAACAAATAGATAATCAAAGAAACACGACAAAGAAAGCATAAGGCTAATATTCAAGAATACATCTTTTGCTTTTAGTGGGTAATCAAAATATTTTTTCATGAACCATATCTTTGTACTCTTTGTTAATTTTCTTAATCTATGCCCGACTAAAGAATCAACCATTTCAAGTATTTTATTATCATGTGTATGAAATCTGTGAGGTCCGAAATCAAATATGAATCCATCTTTTTCTATGCTTGCAGATAACCCCCCTGTATAATGTTCCTTTTCTATTACAGAAACCTTTATACCATATTTAGTCAATTGCCATGCGGCACTCAAGCCCGTAAGCCCTCCACCTAATATCACAACACTTTTTTTCATACTACTACTTTAGCAATCTTTTATTCTTTTTTTCCTTGTTCATTCGCCCAGAAGCTTTATATATAGCAACATCTTCAAATCTTCCCATAAATTCCCATCTTCCCTGAATTTCTTCAGAATATTCTTTGAACTCTTTGTCTATTATGATGTAGTCCTCTACTTCCTCTGGTTTATGTTCATCAAGAAAGAAGAATTTTACATCCTCTCTATATTTATAATAAAATCTTCCGCGTAGACTCCATATTTGGTCCGTTACAAAAATATTCTTCGCATCAAGGGATTTCAAAAATGAAAAAGTTGTCCTGTATTTTTCTATCCCTTTTATATTACCTTGCCAACCCATTCTGATGTAAAAGACAGAAGATATGAGAAAAAAGAACAACACTATCCCGCAAACAATTTTCCGTCTTCTATTTATCACAAATGCCTGTAGTCCAATTGCTGTAATAAGAACTGCCGGAGGAGAAATAAATGCAAGATATCTATCTCTCTTTATTATACTATATTCTTGTAAGCTTGTGGTTCCAAATTCAAGATACAGCAAAAACACCAAAAACCAACTTGCAAGGATTATATATTGTTTGTTCCTTCTGTAGTGGACGAGAGAATAAACGAAAGCTATGAAAAATAGATAGTAGAAAAAGCCAAAAACGCAATGTGAAAAGACAAAATCCTTGATAAAATAATTCAACGAAGTTGCCCGTGATAAAACAGCTGGAAGAGGAAACATCCACTCAAGGTTGTCAAATATTTTTGCTGCTTGATAACTTACCGGATTAATTTTAAGTATTTGGTCATGATACTTAAATCCATCTATTTGCCACAGAAAATTACCTTTTTCTAAATAGAAGAGATATAGTAATAAAGTAAAGACTAAAAAAGATAATAATATCGATACATATCTGAGTTTTATCTTACGTTGTAGTATAGCATAAATTAGGCAAACTAAAAAAAATACAATACTTATTTCCCTTACCTGAAACGCCCAAAACAGGAAAAATCCACAAAGCATACAAAGAATATATTTTATTCTATCCGAATTTACTTTCTCCTGCTTTAACAAAAGATAAAAAGCCAGTGCAACAAAAAAAGGTACTATACTATCCGGTAACAATTCAGTTGATAAAATCGCATGCTGAGGCAAAAAAGATAAAAGAAAAGCAGCAATAAGACCAACTTTTTTGTTAAATAATTGGCAACCTATGAGATATACTACAAAGATAGTACCAACTGAACATATTAGCGAGAAAAGTACTAATGACCATTCATTCATCCCAAAACTTGCCTGAAATAAAGCCACAGGAAACACCAAACCAATACGCGTTGTATACTGACTTATCTGATTAAAATAGTTTCCACTATGTAATAAACGATAAGCATTTTCAGCATAAGCAAAATCATCCAAACATACTATTCCCGAAAAGAAATATATTCTGAGTAATATCGCAAATGCAAGAATTATAAATATCATCCAAAAATGTTTTCTATTATCAGTCATACTACTCAATAATTTAAGCATAGGTATCACCGCAGAGACGCAAAGTATTTATAGTTTATTAACAACTCTTTTTATCCCATCCTTTAAAGCAGGAACATTTAAATTTATAAGTAAACCTAATTTTAATCCTGTTAATTTTAAGTATGTTAAAAGCTGAGCTTGATGAATTGGGAGCATGTTTCAACAGATTTCAATTCAACAATTACACAGTTTTCAACCACTAAATCAAGACGATAACCACAATCTAAATAAATGCCTTTATACTTTATTGGTAGAGATTTTTGTCTTTCAAAAGAGAGTCCGTTCAGATTCAATTCTCTACAAAGACATTCCTCGTAAGTAGATTCTAATAATCCTGGACCTAAAATTCTATGTATCTCAATTGCTGCTCCAATTATTTTGCTTGACAACTCATTTTCTTTAATCATTTCTCTGCGTCTTTGCGGTGAAATAATTCCCTTTTTTTCTGTGCTATTTTTTAAAGTTCCGAACAAAACTATTTCAACAAAGTCAATTTTCGCGTAAGTATATGCCCATCAACATTTAATTTGTAAAAATAAATTCCACTCTTAACTTTTTTTCCTTGTTCGTTCAAACCATTCCACTGAACTTTATATTCCCCCGGTGCTTTTTGCTTATCCACCAATGTACGTACAAGTTGACCCGCAGGATTGTAAATTCTTAAAGATACAGGTTTGGTTACAGGTTGCAGGTTGCAAGTCACTTGAGACTTGAGATTTGAAGCTCGTAACTTGTGATTTGCAAACAGTAATTTTTTATCAAGTCCACCCTGAAGTACAACAGATTTTGTTGCTTTATGCCCACCTAAGTCAGTAATTACATTTGAATTCGGATATATCGTATCACCCACTTCCACCATATTTTCCAATTTCTCTCCCTTAACCTCTAATTTTTGAATTTTGGTTTTTGATTTTAAGGTTAGAGCCTTACCAGACACTTGATATCTAATATATGTGCTGTTTAAAAACGGATTTGGATAACTCTCTAATTGTGAATTGTAAATTGTAAATTGTGAATTGTGTTCCTCTATCCCAATCCATTTCTTAAAAGACATATAAAGCACAGTATAAGATATTCCTTGTGCATCCTGTTGATCAAATTGCTGAATAAAACAATCTAAACTCTCAGGATGCCAGGTATGAGTATCTTCATTTGCCTGTACTATTAAAACAGTATCAATATCCAATGAATTCCATGTAATTGTATCTATGATTTTATTAAAGACGATATACACATAATCGCCATCACCAAGTCCTGTTTCACCTGGCCATCCTTCATACGCTGTAGCAAAATCCATAACGGGACCATATTCTCCAAAACTTCCTGATATAATACAAGAAGATACAAGTGTTCCTCTTTCAAATTTATCTAATATAGTTATTGAATCAGGATATACAGTATCTCCGATTGCAATAGTGGGACGTAGAGAATCTATTTTTAAAGAGCAAGTAAGTGCAAAGCCAAGAGAATCCCATATACAAGAATCTCCTCTTAGTTCACCAAACCCGTCAAGCCAGCTATGACCCGAAATCTGCAATATACTATTTACATTATTTTTATCAATTTTTGGTTTATTAGTTCGCTTTGAAAAATAGAATGTAACATAATCATCGTTATCTATATATTCAACCGAATCCGCACCATCTGACGCAATTATTGAATCAATAACAGGGCCGAATGAACCTGTTATAACGTAAGGAGAACTACACAGATTACCCCATTTATCTGATATAGTATCGCTTTGATAAATCGATGGATAAATTGTATCTCCAGCATTGACCCATTTGGACCATCCATCTTTACCAAGTGTAATGGTAAGTATTTTGTAAGTAGAGTCCCATACAGCAGAAGAAATACTACCAAAACTATCCGTCCATACCTGACCATTGCTTAATTTAAGAATAGAGTCAATATTAGAAGTATCTATGGAGATAGGAGCAACCGATTCGCCAAACAAAATTACTACTTTATCATTTGGAATTATAGAATCCGGTGGAATAAATTCTTCGTCTCCATAAGCAATGGCACTTTCAATTGCGGGCGGCAAAGTATCCAGAGAATAATTTATTCTTATCTCGTAAAATCCAGGAGAAACAAAATGATTTTGTGTCGAAAAATCTAACCTATACTGTATAAATTGCATACTGTCACACACAGAAGAAAGCAAAGGAAGATATTGTCCATTAGTGCAAGGTGGACAACTGTCCCATGGTATTGTATCGCTCCAAGTCACAGTATCTTGAAAGCTTCTCACTTTCACAATAATATCTTGCTCATTATAATCTGCATTCCATCTAATAGTATCATATTCCACACTTTTGTTATCTGTGCCAGTATTATAGACAGAGGAAACAAGCCAGCCAGATGAGTCAAATCCAATTGCCTTAAATATAGCTCCATTGCAATCTGTTCCAGCAAGCAATGAACCGTTGTAAGTATATAGTAAGCAATAGAGAGTAGTAGCTCCGGGTATTGCACCAAATGAGATCCAGCTTTCACCATTATTTATAGATATAAATGCTCTTGCAGTATCATCCATACATTCGCATCCGGCAACCAACATCCCCTTACTTTCAACCCATATAAGCGACCTGACTTTTGTAGCCAATGGCAAGTCCCCGCATTCTATCCATGTAGTTCCTGTATTCAAAGTTTTATAAATAAGTCCCGACGTATCGGTTCCTGCATAAATAGCAGAATCTCCACCTTGACATAAACAATAAACCGATTTTGCTCCCGACAAATCCGTACATTCAATCCAATTATTTCCATTATCCTCAGATTTAGCCACTATTCCATTATTATCACCAGTACTTGCATAAAGAACATCACTGACTTTTATAATACACAATACTTTGTTATCGGACAATGAGGCATAAGATGACCAAGGACTTCCAACACTTAATTCTTTGTAGATATTCGCAGAACTATTGCCAGTACCTGCTATAAGATAACCTTCGAATTCTATTAGTGTATAAATTAAATCTGCGTTTGATATTTTACTGTAAGAATATGCACTTCCTACTGGATCTTTCGTAATTATTATTTTGTCAATCGTATGATACACTCCTGCATACCAATAATCATCAGAACGCTTAAGAAGGGGCCTGGTTGTTGCCCAATGTTCATGAGTAAATACTAATTCCCATGATATTCCATCATCATCAGATTTATATAAAGGACCTGGATTGTCTCCGGTTCCAGCGTAAATTATAGAATCTGTGGATTGTACAAGCGAATACACCCTTTGAGCATTAGGCACATTATAAATTTTTTTCCAATCAGGATTTTGTAGTAAAATCTGGTTACTGACCTCATCCCAAATCGATGAACTCTTCGCATAATAACTAGTAGAGTCTTGCCAAAATAATTGACCGTCTCCTCCACTCCAATCACTTTGCGTCCAGTGTTCAACAAGAGTAATTTGGAATAACATAACAAAAATTGATATTATATTCATTTTACCTCCCAATAAATAAATTAATTAAGAATAATTTCTACAAACAAACTAATCTATTTTTCTCTAATTTCATTATCAATAAACAATTTTTAATACTCTATTATTAATTTATCAGAAAAATCCTTATTGGTCAAGTCTTTTTTTGTTGATTTGCTATTGTTTATCCTGTTTATCTACACAAATCTGCGTTCTATTCAGTAAATTTCCACAACATCTTAATTTATGATACTCGTTAAGTATTCTCTTTGAAATCAACTTCCAATTATATTGTGCTATAGCATACTCTCTTATTTTTTTTCTGTCCCAGTTCTTTTTTAAAGCAGTTACAATAGCCTCTGCAAGTTCTTTAGCATCTCCGGGAGAAACCAAAAGACCAAGGTCTTCCTGTTGTATTATTTCGGCTACCCCCCCGACACAAGTTGCAACAACAGGCACACCACAAGCAAGTGATTCAATTAAAACACAAGGTAGTCCTTCGGTAAAACTGGGAAGACATATTAAATCGGCAGAGTTTATCCATATAGGTATCTCTTTGTTTTCCTTTGTCCCAATAAATTGGACATGCCTCTCTACCCCTAATTCTATCACACGTCGCCTTAATTGTTTCTCGAAATTCCCCTCTCCCAATATAAGAAAAAGAACAGGTGCTTTAATAGAACTAACAACTTGAGAGATTGATTCCAAAAGAATATGGACACCTTTTGGCTCAATTAAATGACCTATAAATAGTACAACTTTTGCATTTAAATCCAATCCCGTAGTTTTGCGAGCTATTTCTGTGGGTAAAATAGAAAAAACTTCTGTATCAATTCCGTTTGAGATAACTTTTATTTTCCCGGGATTTATCCCAAAATACACAGCTTTTTCTTTTAACGCATTTGCGACACAAATAAGTTTATCGGATTGCCTGATAGCAAATCTGATTCTATCGCTTACTCTGCTTTTTTTTGTAGTATAAACTAATAAATCTGAACCGTGTGCTGTATTAATTACAGGTTTATTTAATAGCTTACCCAAAAGAACTGCCACAAATCCTTCCGGATACAAAAAATGTCCGTGAATTATATCTATTTTTATCCTGCGAAACAATACAGTAAGTAGAACTGATAAAATTTGGCTATAAGCATAGAAATGAGTACCAAATCTTCCAAATGGGATATAGAAGCAAGTAAAATAAACCTTGAATTTTAAATTTTTAGGAGTTACAAGCTTTTTTCTCTCTTTAATATAAATCCCTCTTCTTGAGAATAAGAATACAGGCACAGGAATTATCATCGTAATATCTTCATATTTAGCCAATTGACAAACTTGATTATATACAAAAACAAGTTCGTCAGGTTTTTTCGCTGTCGGAAACCCACCTGCAATTACCAAAACTCTCATATTAGTTTTTTTTTGCATACAGATATTCATAGACTAAAATTAATTTTTTTTCTATCTCCTTTCCACCTCGAGTTATCAAAACTGTTCTTTTTAATATCTTATTACTTTTTACATCCTTCGTCAAGTTTTTCTCTAAATCCATTAAATATATAGATATAATTTAGTAGTTTACATAACACTTTGCCTATATTAAACATAAATAATATTGCAAAAAAAAAGTTGCTTTTCTATTTTAAAGAATTAAAGTAATAATATGATTATTATCTTATTTGTTATATCTCAGTGGATGAGCTTCTTTAATCCTAAAGAAGTTTATGATATGGTAAACTGCGGGGATAGCCTTTTGATAGGAACAACAAGTGGAGCATTAATTTTCAATAAAAAAGATACGAGTTTTACCAACATTACGAATGTAGATGGACTTTTGTCTAATGAAATACCTCAAGTAGGAATAGACCCTTATGGAAATTTCTGGTTCCTTTGTTCTGGCGGTGGAATTACCGTAATGAAAGGAAATAAACGAAAGAATTTCACAAGTATGGAAAATTTACCAAGCTATGAATTAAGCTCCTTGTTTATAGATGGAGATACAATATGGGTAGGAACTTCAGATGACACAAAAGTATGGATGTATAATATACAAGGAGATCCATTTGCCGGAGGAAACGGTAAATTATTTGATATTAAACCGACAAACGAAATTAAGTGCATTCAGGTAATAGACGATTCAATCTGGTTTGGAACCAATAACGGGATTGGAGTAATGAAAAAAGGAGAGACCTCTTTTCAAGTGTATAATACCGAATCAGGACTTCCAAATGATACAGTTCTTGCGATTGCAAGTTGGGGCGGATATATTTGGGCAGGTACGATGAAAGGAATTGCAAGACGTGATTCAAGTGAATGGGTATGGGTAGATTCAAATTATTGGTGTCCTTCCGAAAACGACACAATCTGGATGAAAGGATATAATTTTTATGGAAATGAGACAGGATTTTGGGCAGCTACTTCGTTTGGAGCAAGAAAATGGGAAGGCTGGGGCTTTAACTCCATACCCGATTCTTGGTGGGATTCAAGAGCATTGGTATATGATTCTGTCCTTTGGATGGGAACTTTTGGGAACGGAGTAGCAAAATATGATGGAACTCTATCCTATTATACTCCTGAAGGACCATCATCAAATGTTTTTAGCTCAATCTCAACAGATATAGATGGAAATTTATGGAGTACTCATGGATCAGGGAATGGATGGGCAGTAAGTAAACTTTACCAAGAAGGAATTAAGTGGAAATGGAAAACATATAACAATCATAATGAATGGGGAATTGGGTTGTGGGGATCAACAAGTGCTCTATTATCAGATAAGAAAAACAATGTATGGGTTACAATGTGGGATTGTGGTGATATGTTAGGAATAGTAAAAATAATGCCAAATGATTCAATTATTAAATTTAGAATTGATGGTGGAGGAAATTCAAACTGTATTACGGCGAGTTACATGGATAATACCGACAATTTATGGATAGGGTGTTTAGATGGATACATTAGAAGAATAAAAAATGATATAATAGATACCACCATTTATAACGAAAACACTAAATACGTTCAAGCTATTTCAATGGATACAGATGGAAATTTATGGGTAGGAGAACGAGGTAGTGGATTATGGATATTTTTAAAAACAGGAGAATTTTCAAGAATATCAGGAATACCAAATGAGCCTATAAACTTTATAAAATCATTTGACAAAGAAATGTGGATAGGAACAAATTCTGATATTTACAAAGTAGTTGATAGAAAAGTAACTACTATCTATACAAAAATTGATATGGGAGGAGTAACACAAGATATTACAAAAGACCCTATGGGAGGAATATGGTTTGTAGTTAAAGATTATGGCATAAAAAGATTAACACCAACAACAGCAACATGGGAACAATATAGCATTGAAGATGGACTCGTTAACAAAGAAGTACTTAAACTTAACTTTGACAACAAACTTGGAGTTTTATGGATTGGAACACAACATGGACTTTCAAGATTTGAGACAGAAGTTTCTCTTCCTGAAATCGAATTCAAAGTATATCCAAATCCATTTGTATTCTCCAAACATGCAGGGGAAAAAATAACATTTGAAGAAACAAGCGAACGAACTTTCGAAAAAATAAATATTTACACACTTTCTGGGAGAAAAATAAGAAGCATCTACGATTCTGTAACTTGGGATATTAGAAACGAAAACAATAAACTTGTAGGAAGTGGAATATATATATTCGTAATTCACACAAAAGATGGAGAACGTAAAATCGGCAAAATCGCAGTAGTAAGATAATCCTATCTGTTTCTTTTACTCATTTCAAAGAAAACATAAACAATTATATCATATACTAAATCATTAGCAAAACTTCAAAAACCATAGAAATCATAGCATCAAGAAAAGAACTCATAAGAAGTAATCATAAACTGTAATGTCTTTAAGTGATGGTTACAATATCTGAGTAAAAGAGCAAAGGCAAGATTATGGAATTTGTGAATAAGGAAAATAGCTTTTTCTTTTTGACTCTTGCCAGAACCTTCAATAAAATA
>JAUVIV010000046.1 GCA_030592575.1 bacterium
AGAATGTTACACTTCAAATTTATGTTACAGGTATTACGTCTATATAACATTTTGTTATACAGTAACATTTTTGCCACACCGTAACAAAACGTCACGCTCTCGAATTTCTGTTACAGGTGTTACATCTATGTAACATTTTGTTGTACTGTAACACTTTTCACCATACCATAATAAAATGTTACACTCTTTGGTTTTGGTGTAGGTACTGCATCTATGCATTATTATCGGCTTATTGCGTAACATTATGTTACGTAACTACAGTTTTTTTGTTTGTTGTAGAGGAAGGTTTGTGTAAAACGAGAAGTATGTTTTTCTGTTGGTTTTATGAAATACCTTATTGCAATACCATCGTCTTTGAGTAGGTTCTTGCTTTTCTGTGTTTTTTAGCTTATGTTATCTTATTGCTATGTAACATTTGTTACGCTATAACTCGCTTTCGTTCTTTGGTTGGGATAATTGACTTTAAATAGACTCTATGTTGTTATTTCGTATTTTTTAAGTTTTCTATGAAGAGTCATACGGGTTATTCCGAGGAGTTTAGCTGCTTCTGATTTATTGCCACCGGTTTCGTTAAGAGCTTCTTTGATTAGATTCTTCTGGGCTTTTTTATCTACTATAATAGAAACTCTTGGAATAGTTGGGGGAAGGTTTTTGATTCTAATTATATCTTCTTTGCTTGTAACGCAAATATTTTCTATTACATTCTCAAGTTCACGTACATTTCCAGGCCAGTCATACGCACATAATGCGCGTAATGCTCCTTCTGTAATATGTTTCTTCCTATTAGTTTCTTTGTTGAACTTTTTCAGAAAATGTTCTGACAAGAGAGAAATATCCTCTGTTTTTTCCCTTAAAGGGACAACTGTCATAGGAACAACATAAAAACGATGAAAAAAATCTCTTCTGAGGCGTCCTTCTAATAAGGCGCGTTCCAGATTACGATTTGTAGCGGTAAGAATCCTTACATCTATTTTGTAGGTCTTATTGCTTCCAACGGGTCTTACTTTTCTTTCTTCAAGTGCCCGAAGTAATTTTACTTGTGCTACTAAAGGAACTTCTCCTATTTCATCGAGAAAAATGGTTCCACCATTCCCGCTTCGGAAGAGACCAATATTATCCTTAACTGCACCGGAAAATGCTCCTTTTATATGTCCAAACAATTCACTCTCAAATAAAGATTCGGTAATACCACTACATTCTATAGGAACAAAGGGACCGTCTTTTCTAAGAGAAAGATTATGTATTGTTCTTGCCACAAGTTCTTTGCCAACTCCGCTTTCTCCTTGAATACACACACTTGAGTCGGTAGGAGCAACTGATAAAATTTTAGAATACAAGAGTTGCATTTTCGGTGATGTTCCTATTAGGGTTCCAAGTCCTACTCTTCTCCCTTGAGATTCGTCCATTATTATTTGTCTTTCATCTAATATCTTATTTATATTGTTAATTATTTCATTTTTCTTTAATGGTTTAACCATGTAATCCAAAACACCGAGTTTAATACCTATGATTGCTGTCTCAACTTTTGGATTATCACTCATTAGGATAATATTCACATTAGGATTCATTCCATTTTTTATCTTATGCAAAACATTTAATTCGTCTCCGTCTTTAATATCTGTATCAAGAATAATCAGATTTAAAGAATTGCTTTTTGAAAATTTAATAACCTCTTGCCCATTCGTTGCTTCAATCGTTTTAAATTCCAATGATTCTAATATATTCTTTACATTTTTACGCACTTCAATAGATTCATCACAAATAAGTGCTGTTCTTTTATTTGAAACTTTATTCATTCTAAAATAGTTTATAATTCAGTGATGATATTTACTTGCTTATTTATCAACTTTTTAAACTTCTTCTGTTTTTTGTTCGGCGTCGTACTCACATACTATATGAATCTCACGACCACAAACACAAACCACATCAATGGACTTAACTATTCCATCTTTTTTGTTTACCATTATTTGTGGTTCATCGGTATGAGATTTTTCCGATAATATATTTCTCTCATCACTAAGTATCACTTTATCTTTTTTAATTATATTACTTCCCATATCTTTTAATTACTAAAATCATACGCTTTGTCAATAAAAAAAAGGATTAATAATTACTTCTATTTCGTATAAAATACTATGTATAAAGGAGATTCACACTATTTCAACAATAAGAAACACCGTATCAATTAGTTACACTTTACCAATTAATACAAACAATAGGAAATTTCAAAATGAGCTCTCTCCCACTTTATTAATAAGCAAGATATCACGTCGATTTCGCTATGCTTCGTCAATTATTGGAAAACAAGGTATGTCTTTGAATAATTGAACCATTCGCAAAAGTTAAAGTTACAAAACTTTACCTGCATGTTATTTGCTAATTTTTCTTCGCATTGTTTTCAGACAAAACAAACCTTATTGATTTTACAAAGTTATCAAAAATTTCGGTTGTAAACTTTCGATCATTACGTTTTAATCCTCTAAACATTTTTTTTCGAAGACCATTTGATATTTCTAATTGCAAGCCCTTTTTTAAAAGGCCTTTGTTACAAATATTCTTATTACTTCGACCTGAATGGTTTGTTATATCCTCCCGTGCATCAAAATCATCATTTTTTAGCTTTTTAATTATTCTGTGTTTAAGTTTATTACACCCACCTACGTAAACAATCTTACCATTTCCATCGGCACCATGGATAGTCACTATAGTAGTTGATTTCTTACATATTTCAATACAATTCGGTTCATCAAATTTTGTACTAGTAATGTGCAAATATTTCTTATTTTCTTTATTCTTGATACCTTCGAAACAATAGCAAGTTAAGTCTTCACTCGCAATAGATTTGGCTATTTCAGAAGTGCCGGGTTCAATATCTCCTCCATGTATTGCAATTATAGCAATTCGAGACCCTGTATTGTTAATAAATAATTGAAAATCACTATTTTCCTTCTCAACAGATGAAAGGCTTTTAAAATCTTTGTAAGTGTCTTTCATTTTTTCTCACTTTGTCTTTTATATTATACAGATAACGTTAAAATCATCGACGGAGTACCGCATCAGCAATACTCCGTATGAATGCACCAATCAAAATCAAATTGTAAACTTATGTTACACATATCAACAACATATATATCTTTTTATCCAACTAAAGACTCGTCTATTCTTATTACTACCTACGATTGAGAGTTTTTTGTTATGGAGTGCAAAATCGCTGATTTTGCATGCAACAACAGAGTTGTTGCACTCCAAAAAATTCACCAGATAGATATAAACATATCAATCCGGATTAAACTATTAATCAAAGAAAATATACCGCTTTTACTCTCAGAAGTCAATTTTTTTTCTTATGCACCAAGAATTTTTTTGACAAACATCTAATTCTATTTTAAAGTTTAAAAAGTGATTTAATCACAAAAGTATTCAGAGAATATAAAAAATTCACTTTGTGTTTTCTTTATGCTCTTTTTGTGTTCTCTGTTATTTATGATTTTACAAAGGAGGAACAATGAAAGATTTTGCAAAGTTAGTAAGTAAGAGGATACCTAATGTTGATTATGGAGATGTGAGAGTCGTTTCAACTAAGGAAGAGTATATTATGGTAAAGAACGGCAAAGTTGCAGGAATTGAGGTTTCAGAATCTATGGGATTTGGAGTAAGGATTCTTTTGAACGGAGGATGGGGATTTGCTTCAAGCTACAAACTTGAAGAAGATAATATAGACACAGTGATAAAGAATGCTGTTAACATTGCAAAAGCTTCAGGATTAGTAAAGAAAAATACAAATGTAAAGCTCGCTCCGCTTACCCCATCAAAGGGAAGTTATAAAACCCCTTACAAAGAAAACCCTTTTGATGTTTCACTTGAGTCAAAAATTGAAATGTTGTTCAAGCTTGATAAAATTCTAAAAAAGGAAAAGGATATTAAAGTTTCCCGATCACATCTTATATTCAAAAAAATCAACAAAGTCTTCGCATCAACAGAAGGCACATTTGTAGAGCAAGAGATGTTGGTTTCCGGAGGCGAGCTCCACGCCACTGCCGTAAAAGATAATGAGCTTCAAGTTCGTTCATACGGAGACCATGCAAGTGCCGGATACGAATTCATTCGAGACCTCAAACTACTGGAAAATGCTCCAAGAGTGAGAGATGAAGCGTGTGAGCTTTTAACCGCAGACCCCTGTCCGTCTGGGAAACGAGATATAATCATCAACGACGACCAGATGATTTTGCAAGTACACGAATCTATCGGGCATGCAGTTGAGCTTGATAGAGTTTTTGGAGCTGAAGCATCCTTTGCCGGAACTTCATTTGTTACCACCGATAAACTTAACAAATTCAAGTACGGTTCAGAGGTTTTGAATATAACTGCTGATGCAACTTCTCCATTGGGGCTTGGAACATTCGGATGGGATGACGAAGGGGTCCCTGCACAAAGTACACCGATAATAAGAAACGGCATTTTCGTTGGCTACATTTCATCAAGAGAGGATGCAAATATACTTAACTGCAAGAGTTCAGGAGCTATGCGAGCATCGGGATGGAACAGAATTCCAATAACAAGAATGACAAATGTAAATATTGAGCCGGGGAATTGGGAACTTGAAGACCTCATTGCAGATACTAAGGATGGGCTTTTTCTACAGACAAACAAATCATGGAGTATAGATGATATGCGGGAGAATTTTCAATTTGGAGTTGAATTTGCCCGTCGTATAAAAAACGGAAAGCTATGCGAGGTTATTAAAGATGCAACTTATACAGCATATACACCGGAATTTTGGGCTAATTGCGATGCAGTATGCGGAAAAAAATATTGGAAGATGCACGGAGTTATGAATTGCGGAAAAGGAGAGCCGGGTCAAACAATGATGGTAGGACATGGAACTGCACCAACAAGGTTCAGAAATATACAAGTTGGACTATTCAGGAAGTAAAAACATAAATTGAAACCTACCGGGTAAGTAGGGGCAATTGCCCCTACTTACCCCAAACAAAAACAGAATGGACAAGTCAAGAAAAGGAATAAAGAATCACCAGATGGATAAATTGAAGCCCTCGCTTCAATCTTATAAGAACGAGAACTTTCGTTTATCCATTGAGAATAAAAGGAGTAAATAATGGAAAAACTCTTTAAGCTAAACAAATACGGAACTAATGTTCGTACAGAGGTTACTGCCGGAACTACTACTTTTATGACAATGGCTTATATCATCTTTATACAACCTGTTTTTATGTCCGCCGCAGGAATGGACTTTGGAGCAGTAATGGTTGCAACTTGCATATCCTCAGCATTTGCTACATTCCTTATGGGGTTTTGGGCGAATTACCCAATCGCACTTGCACCAGCTATGGGGCATAACGCTTTCTTTACTTATACTGTATGTCTCGGAATGGGAGTGCCATGGCAAACTGCTCTCGGTGCAGTGTGTATCTCCGGAACAGCTTTTATTGTATTATCATTATTTGGATTCAGAGAAAAAATAATAACCGCAATTCCCCGAAGTTTAAAAAATGGAATAGCAGCTGGGATAGGGCTTTTTATCACATTCATAGGGCTCCAGCACGCAGGGATTGTAAAAGGCGACCCAAATACACTTGTTACTCTGGGAAACTTGCATTCTCCCGTTACTCTATTAGCAATTTTTGGGGTGTTAGTAATTGCGATTCTTCTTGCTCTTAAAGTCAAAGGAGCGTTACTCATAGGAATAATTGCTACTGCCGTTCTGGGAATTCCTATGGGAATAGTAAAATACTATGGGATTATGTCAAAACCGCCTTCTCTTGCTCCAACATTCCTCCAACTTGATATTGCAGGTGCATTTAATATGGGACTACTGTCGGTTATCTTTATCTTCTTCTTCCTTGACCTTTTTGATACCATAGGAACTTTAATTGGCGTTTCAGAACAAGCAGATCTTATAGCAGGAGACGGAGGGTTACCAAAAGCAAAACAAGCATTATTTTCCGATGCCTGTGGTACTGTCGCAGGTTCTTTGCTCGGAACATCAACCGTAACATCATATATCGAATCAAGTGCCGGAGTAGCATCAGGAGGAAGAACCGGACTATCTAATATAGTTACAGGAGGATTATTCCTCGTATCGCTTGCCTTTTATCCGCTTGTCAAGATGATTGGTGGCGGATATGAAGGATTTTATCCGGTAACAGCACCAGCACTTATAATAGTAGGCAGTATGATGATTGCAAATGTAACAAAAATAAAATGGAGAGATACAACTGAAGCAATTCCTGCCTTTCTGACTCTTATAATAATGCCTTTAACTTATTCAATCATAGAAGGTATTGCATTCGGAATTATATCTTATGCGATTCTTAAATTAATAACCGGAAGAGGCAAAGAAGCTCATCCTATTTTATATATTTTTGCCGTATTATTCATACTCAGGTATATATTTTTATAATTTAACTATAAAATGATTTACATTATTGATTTAGGCTCACAATACACGATGCTCATAGCAAGACGAATAAGAGAGCTTGAGGTATATTCAGAGATAATAACTCCGGAAACCTTCAACTCTCAGCTTTCAAGTTTCAACTCTAACAAATGTGATGGCATCATACTATCAGGAGGTCCAAGCAGTGCATACGAAGAAGAAGTCAAATTGAGCAAAGAGATGTTTAATCTGAATAAACCCATTCTGGGAATATGTCTTGGAATGCAAATAATAGTACATCTTTTGGATGGAAAAGTAATAGACGGAAAACGAGAGTACGGAAAAACAAAAATCTCTCTAAATACAGAATCTAAATTATTTAAAGGGCTTCTCCCTCAGATTACAGTATGGATGAGCCACGGTGATAGAGTAAACGAACTTCCTGAAGGGCTCAAACCTATTGCAAAGTCTGATGAAATAGAAATCGCCGCTATGGAAGGTAGCGTAAATGGAATCTCTTGCACGAAGGATAATGTAGGGGCGATTCACGAATCGACCTCGCATTCACCAAACATTTTCGGACTCCAATTTCATCCTGAAGTTGCGCATACAGAACAAGGCGATAAAATTTTACGGAATTTCGTTTTTGATATATGTAAGGCAAAAAAAGAATGGACACCAAAATCCTTCATTGATGAACAAGTAAAGAAGATACAAGAGAAAGTTCAGGATAAAAAAGTCATCCTCGGACTTTCGGGAGGAGTTGATTCTGCCGTAACTTATGCGTTGCTTCATAAAGCTATTGGCAATAGGTGCATATCTATATTTGTAGATAATGGGCTTATGAGAAGCGGAGAAAGAAAAGAGATAGAAAAAATATTTAAAAATGTGCATACCGTAGATGCAGGAGAGGATTTTTTATCTGCACTTTCAGGTATAACTGACCCTGAGAAAAAAAGAAAAATAATAGGCAAAAAATTTATAGAGATTTTCGAACAGGAAGCAAAGAAATTCGGTTCGGGTAAAGAGGGGTCTCTTGACCACTCTGAAGTGAAGTTCTTAGCTCAAGGAACTCTTTATCCTGATAGGATAGAAAGTCAATCTCAAGTTGGTGCTTCTGCTGTCATCAAGAGTCATCACAATGTCGGTGGCTTGCCGGAAAAAATGAATCTCTTGCTTATTGAACCATTGCAAGACTTATTCAAAGATGAGGTTAGAAAGATTGGTAAATTATTAGAACTTCCTGATAATATAATAGGAAGACATCCTTTTCCAGGTCCGGGATTGGCTGTAAGGATTATAGGAGATATAACAAAAGAGCGAGTTAGAATATTGCAACAGGCGGATGTTATTTATATAGAGGAACTCAGGATAACAGGGCTCTATGATAAAATTTGGCAAGCATTTGCTGTGCTACTACCCGTAAAAAGTGTGGGCGTAATGGGAGATAAGAGAAGTTATGAGAATGTAGTAGCTTTAAGGGCGGTGGTATCCGTTGATGGAATGACCGCCGCTCCGTTTAAATTCCCCTGGGATGCCCTTCTTCGTGTAGGTGATAGAATCGTAAGAGAGGTTTCCGGAATAAACAGGGTCGTCTATGACATAACCTCCAAACCCCCCGCTACTATTGAATGGGAGTGATAGAGCTGCATAATTTATCTATGTTATTAGGACATAAAGAATGAAAACAATAGAAAAGAGCAAAATTGCTTTCATATTAATAATACTAATTTATTGTCTGTATGCCGGATTATTTATCTATCGGACTTCCTTTGTTATCAACGGCGAAAGATTCTTTTCATTGTTTGATGATGCAATGATTTCGATGAGATACGCAAAAAATCTCGCTAATGGGTATGGCTTGGTCTGGAACCCAGCCGGTGAAAGAGTAGAAGGTTACACTAACCCTTTATGGACTCTCTACATGGCTATCTTCCACCTATTCCCGATAGCTCAATCTAAGATAAGCATCTTTATCCAAATCAGTGGAGCATTATTCCTGATAGTCAATCTTTTCTTTGTGAAAAAGATAGCTGACTTAATCTCCGATGGTTCCACTGTTGTTTCTCTACTTGCTGTATTTTTGACTGCTTTTTACCTTCCGCTCAATAATTGGAGTCTTCAAGGGATGGAAGTAAGTGTATTAACGCTTATAATAAGTATTTCTATATGGAAAACACTGCAATGTATCAAGTTGAATGGGTTTTCTATTTGGTTATATATCTTGCTCGGAGTAGGCACGCTTATCAGGATTGATATGGCTGTTCCATTTCTTGCTATTCTTATTTTTATGCTAATGGCAGATCCCAAAAATAGGAGCAAAAACCTTGTGTGGGGACTTCTTGTATTTATATTTTTCATTCTCATACAAACGGTATTTAGAATCTGGTATTTTGGTGACATTTTACCAAATACATATTACTTGAAAATGACAGGGTATCCTTTTTTTCTGAGAATCAGCAGAGGTCTATATGTTCTTTTAAACTTCATCTATAAATTGAATTGGATATTATTCTTGTTGCCATTTAGCATACTTTTATTTCGGCGTGACAAACTTATACTCCTTTTATTTTGGGCATTTCTGACGCAAATAATGTATAGTGTTTATGTTGGAGGCGATGCATGGGAATGGTGGGGTAATAGATATTTGTGCATCGTTATGCCAGTATTTTTTATTTTGTTTTGCTGTAGCTTGAGAAAAATCGGATCATCTTTAATAACTAAAATCGGCGAAAGACGGAGTCTGATTGAAAAATATGCAAAATATGGTTTTATTGCCTTTGTATTTATTAGCCTTCCTAATTTTAACTCTATATATGATCACTGTGGTTTGGGAGAGTGGTTACTAATAAATAGTCCTCTTCATGTTCTTGATAATAAAACGATGGTGAAAAAAGCATTTTTGTTAACCAAGATTACAAATGCTCGGGCAAAAATTGCAGTTGTTTGGGCAGGAGCCATTCCGTATTTCTCAGATAGATACACAATAGATCTTCTTGGCAAGAATGACAAGAAAATTGCCAGTGAAAAAATGAGAGTATCTTCGGGACTATCTAAATTTATTGACTTCTACCCCGGCCACTTAAAGTGGAACTACAGTTATTCAATTGGCAAATTAAAACCAGATGTTGTAGTCCAATTGTGGGGATTTAAAGAGGCAAAGCCATACTTAGAGGACAATTATATAAAAGTGAAATTACAAGGATTTACTCTATACTTACTCAAAGAGTCTAATAATGTCTTATGGGATAAAATTAAAAGTGTTGAGTGAGAGTACTTATATTAGAAATGCAAAACCGACAAATTAAACCTCAAAAATTTAATAGAGTTCAAATTTTGATATTTACATTTCGATTTTTGATTTAATATAATAAAGGAGTTATACGCCATGCAGTGGATTAAACGACTAATAATGAATTACCCACGCCCCAGAGGGGCGGGGAATTCCAAGTTAATGTTTATTTTTGCATCCTGCTTAATCGGCATTCAAGCTAACGCTTATTTCTTCAGTGTTGACCAGCTTATAAATAACAGCCATGCAAAGACAGGAATAACTTACCTTCAGCTAAAAAAGAAGTATTTCGATTATTACTATGAACACATCTGGAAGCCCAAACACCCTCAATACCAAGAAGATGACGGATGGCACGACTTTTGGTTTGAATGTGAATTCTCAATACCTGAATCACTTTTTGTCTCTAATTTTTTCATCCATAAAGGTAATTTTGTTACTGTGTTTAAAAACTCCTCTTTTGAATCAACAGATCGAATCTCAGGATTCTTGGGGCATTGTAGAGGTCTCACTCAACACGTTTATATTAGATTGGAAAATAGTGGGCTCAAAGATGCCTTGAATTGGAATCATACAAATCTCTATATTATTACTGAAACTCAATCCAAGCTTGAAAGATTTGCAGGAATTAATCTCAGAACAGCAGATTCATTAAAAGCCGATAGTATACTTTCATGTGCTTCTAATTTTTTACACGAGCACCCTCAAGCAATCCGTGATATATGGTATAATACGGATACATCAATTTCATTTGATAAGTTAAAAGAGAGCATTAGAAATAGCTTTGATATTACAGTTTTTGTAACTGATTTTACAGCTGATGGTATAAATGATTTTATATTAAAAGCAGGGCGAAAAAAATATCCTGAACAATCTTTCACTATAATCTTTGAATCAGCAGGGAGTCCCCCACAGTTTAATCGCTGGTCTGAATTCAAACAAGTCATTCGAAACATTGATTCCTATCTGCTATTACTCAGAACTTGGAAACATGGCACGGGCTGTTGGGGTTGGACTGTTTACGAAGGAAAAGGAGATGGTAAATTAAAACATATTTTTAGTGAATATGCTTACTCAGACTAAAATTTTATGTTAGGTAATCGAGAAATGTTTTATCTTACTTTTTAATATATAAGAGATTTTTGATAATATGGAGTGCAACAACGATGTTGTTGCATGCAAAATCACCGATTTTGCACTCCAAAGATGCACTCCAAAAAGTGAATGAATTATAAAATATACGAACATTCGCCACCTCATTATTTTGATGGCAATCAAATTTATATGATAACGGCAGGGACTTACAAAAAAATACCTTACTTCAAAAACAAATCTAAAAAATCTTTTCTTTTAGACTTTCTCTACAATAAATTCACACAAGCTGGCTGGAAAATTGATGCATGGGTCATATTAGATAATCATTATCATTTACTTGTACAGTCTCCGCACGATGCATCTGTATTATCCACTATCATTAAAGAAATACATAAATTCACGGCACTCAAACTCAACAAAGAAGATAAAATAATAGGCAGAAAAGTATGGTGGAATTATTGGGATACTTGTATTACTTTTGAACATTCATGCTTTGCAAGGTTAAATTATATACATTACAATCCTGTCAAACATGGATATGTATCCACTCCTCAAGATTGGAACTTCAGTAGTTATTTAGAGTTTCACAACACAGATTCCATAGAAGCAAATAGAATAGGAAAAATGTATCCATTTGATAAGATGAAGTTAAAAGATGATTTTTGAATTATGGAGTGCAACAACGATGTTGTTGCATGCAAAATCACCGATTTTGCACTCCAAAAAAATTAAAACAAATTATTACAAACTAATATAATATGAGTGGAATTTGTGGAGGAATCTGGTTTGATAATAATGTAGGGGCGTATTACAATATGCCCCCATTAAAAGAAATGGCTAAATTGCTTAAGCATAGAGGTCCCGATGATTTAGGATTTTACTCCAATGAACCTGAGCTAAAATCTGCGACTACCTCACCTTATGTAGGGCTTGCAATGAATAGAACAGCTATTCTTGACCAAAGAAAAAATTTGTATCCTCTCCATAATGAAGACAAGACTCTTTGGCTTGTTCTTGACGGCGAAATATACAATTTCAAAGAACTCAAAGAAAAACTCATAGAACTTAGGCATCATTTTTACACGGAAACCGATGGAGAAGTGATTTTGCACCTTTACGAAGAAACTTGTGAGGGCGATTCGCAAAATGCTTCTACTTTCATCTCGGAACTCAATGGCAATTTTGCTTTTGCTTTATTTGATACTAAAACTAATAAATTACTGCTTGCAAAAGATAGGTTTGGCATAAAGCCCTTGTATTATTGTATAGATGACAATAAACTTCTATTTGCTTCTGAGATAAAAGCTTTACTTAAATTTTCGCCTAAAAATCCGAATAATGCAATAATTTATGACTTCTTAGCAACAGGGGTTCATGAACATACAGAGAATACTTTTTTTGATGGGATAAAAAAACTTATGCCTGCCGAATATATAGAAATTGAGATTCTTCGTTTTGCTCAGAATGACAGTATTAGAATAAAAGGATTGAAAAATGACAATATTAACTTGAAAGGATTACAAAAAAATAAATATTGGAAACTAAAATTTGATACTGATAATAAAACAATTCACAATTCACGAACTCACAAATTTCTTGAACTTTTTGAGGATTCCATAAAAATAAGATGCCTCGGTTTATCAGAAATCCACAAATCGCAATTTGGTGCCCTCTTAAGTGGTGGAATGGATTCAAGTTCGATTGTTGCTATACTTAATAAATTGACACCTATATCTACATTTTCAAGTTGCCGAGAAGACGCTTATTTAGATGAAAGAGAGTATATTGAGTCGGTAACTCAAAAACTCGGGCTTAAGAGCGCATATAACTTCACTAAAAGTGAGGCGCTGTGGAAAGACATTGAAAAATTTATCTGGCATCAGGATGAGCCTATTAGAGGAGCAAGTACCTGGGACCATTTCTCAATTATGAAGTTTGCAAATGAGAGAGGTGTGAAAATACTTTTTGACGGACAAGGAGGAGATGAAACTCTTTATGGTTATACTCCTTACTTTCCACAATTCTTAAAAGAGCTTGGCAAAAAATTTCAAATATTTAAACTTCTCAAAGAATTATCTGCAGGATTTGACCTTGTGGAATTCGCAATAAAAGAAAGAATATTGGGAAAACAAAATTCTAAAGAATTTTTGTTACAGGATTTTATTCATAAATTTGATGGAAGAGAGGAATCAATCTTAAAAGAACTTTTTCCAAACACTCTAATTGAAAAATCTTATTATGCGATAACAAAATATAGTTTAAATTTTCTCCTGAAAGAAACAGAAAGAAATTCATCTGCATTTGGCATTGAAACAAGAATTCCTTTTTTAGACCATCGCTTGGTAGAATATGCATTTTCACTTCCTGTAAATTATAAGATACGAGATGGATGGACAAAGTGGATATTAAGAGAAGCTATGCGAGATGTTTTGCCGGAACTTGTAACAAAGAGAAGAAGAAAAGTAGGATTTGGAACTCCGGAAGTGCGATGGTTGAGAGAATTAAGACCCAAAATAGAAGAACTTTTCAACTCTCAGGAATTTAAAACTCGAGGCTACTGGGATGCGGATAAAATTTCTAAGCATTTCAAGGATTTTTGTAATGGGAAAAAAATACAACCTGAGTTTTTCTGGAGAGTTATCAGTTTAGAAATATGGTTTAGAGTTTTTAAAATTTAATCACTTATTATATAAAGATTATTTATTGACAGAAATAGAGATTTAAGATAGGATTATATTCTAAAAAATATAGGAGGAGATTATGAATAAAGAAGATGTTCTAAAATTGGCAGAGAAAAAAAATATTAAATTTATTCAACTTTGGTTCACAGATATAATCGGTAATCTTAAGAGCGTTACTGTCCCAAGACGTCGGCTTAAAGATGTTTTAGAAAACGGAGCAGGATTTGACGGAAGTTCAATAGAAGGGTTCACAAGAATTCATGAAAGTGATATGATTGCAAAACCCGACCCAAATACTTTTGTCGTACTCCCATGGAGTTTAGAAGACACAAAACAAGCACGAATGTTCTGTGATATACTTCTACCTGACAAGACACCTTATGAAGGAGACCCCAGATATATACTCAAAAAAAACATAGCTGAGGCAGAAAAGTTAGGATTTAAATATTATGTAGGACCTGAAATTGAATATTTTTATTTTGAAGATTCAGACAGCACCAAAAGTCTTGATAAAGGAGGATACTTTGACCTTACTCCACCTGATTTCGGTGATGAATTAAGAATAAAAACCATTGAGGTATTAGAGGAAATGGGTATCTCAATAGAGGCTTCACATCACGAAGTAGCTCCTTCCCAACACGAAATTGACCTCGTATATAAAGAAGCTCTCGTAATGGCTGATGCTGCAATGACTTACAAGCTTGTAACAAAAGAAATCGCACAAGAAAATGGGGTTTATGCTACTTTTATGCCAAAACCTATCTTTAATAAAAATGGAAGCGGAATGCATGTTCATCAATCTTTATTTAAAGGAAATAAAAACATCTTTTTTGGAGGTAAGGGCGAGTTGTCAAAGATAGGAAATGAATTCACAGCAGGATTGCTCAAACATGCAAAAGAGATTACTCTAATAACAAATCAATGGGTGAATTCTTATAAGCGGTTGGTCGCAGGATATGAAGCACCTGTTTATATTTCTTGGGCAAAACGAAACAGGTCAACACTTGTAAGAGTACCAACTTACTTTCCAAAAGAAGAAAAAGCTGCTCGTACTGAATACAGAAGTCCGGATCCAGCTTGCAACCCATATTTCGTGTTTGCGGTAATGTTACAAGCAGGTCTTGAAGGAATGCGGAAGCATTATAAACTTCCACCTCCTGTAGAGAAAGATCTTTATACTATGTCCTTTGCAGAACGAGAAAAAGCAGGTATTTCATATCTTCCGGAAAGTCTTGGCGAAGCAATTGCTCATACAAAAAACTCAAAACTTGTCAGGAAAACTTTAGGAGACAATACTTTTAATGATTTACTAAGAAACAAAAAAGCAATCTGGGAAGAATATAGAAGTCAAGTTACTCAATATGAACTTGAAAAAGATTTACCCGTTCTTTGATATTCTCAGATATCTGTAGTAGAAGTAATTCTCGGTTTTGGGTTCTCTCTTTTCGTAGGTAAAACCAGATTCTATTCATAAACGATTCATTTTTTGTAGGAGCAGATTCTATCTGCGATAATATAAATCGCAATTCTTTGGAGTACAGAAGCTTGCTTCTGCGTATGATTTCTGTTAGAAAAATGGATAAGGGCTTAATTAAACGCCCCTGCTGTGTAAATCTATTTTATATGTAACTGGGTGTACTTATTTAAACATCAGATGCTTTATATAGATGGATGAGAACCTCTGCTCTCATCAGGTTGAAGCGAGGGCTTCAACCCCGACTATCTGTTCAACTATCCGACCATAGAACTATAAGACTATTTTTCAGACTATCTCTTTAGTTCATTTCTCTTTCAATTCCAGAAAATGTCCGAGTTTCGTACGTTTTGTATTTAAGTATTTATAGTTCTCCGAACCATGAGGTACTTCTATCTGAACTCTTTCTACTACTTTAAGTCCATATCCCTCAAGCCCTATTATTTTCTTAGGATTATTTGTTAAAAGCCTTATGCTCGTAAGTCCAAGGTCAATAAGAATCTGCGCTCCTATACCATAATCCCTTAAATCCGCTGGAAATCCCAATGCAATATTTGCTTCTACTGTATCAAGTCCTTTATCTTGAAGCTCATAGGCACGGATTTTAGGAGCTAATCCTATACCTCTCCCTTCCTGTCGCATATATAAAAATACTCCACATCCCTCTTTTTCTATCAATTCTAAAGATTTTTGAAGTTGTCCTCCACAATCACATCGAAGACTTCCAAATACATCTCCTGTTAGACATTGCGAATGAACTCTTACGAGAACTTTTTCTTTACCTTTGACATCTCCTTTTACCAATGCAACATGATGGTCTCCACTTAAAACACTTTCGTATAAATGCAATGCAAATTTTCCATAACGAGTAGGAAGTTGAGTAGTTACAAGTTTTTCTACAAGCTTTTCTTTTTTAAATCGATATTTTATTAAAGCTTCAATTGTTACGAGTTTCAAATTAAATTTTTTGGCAAGCTTTATAAGTTTAGGTACTCTTGCCATTTTTCCATCCTCATCCATAATTTCACACAAGACACCTGCTGGGTAAAATCCTGCCAATCTTGCCAAATCAACACTTGCCTCTGTATGACCTGTTCGTCTCAAAACCCCTCCATTTTGAGCCATTAATGGAAATATGTGTCCGGGACGAGCAAAATCTTTTGCTTCACTTTTAGGGTCAATAAATTTACGGATAGTAGCTGCTCTATCCCAAGCCGAAATTCCTGTGGTCGTTTCTTTTTTTGCATCTATTGAAATTGTAAACGGAGTATTGTGTAAACTTGTATTATCTCTAACCATCAAATCCAATTCCAATTCTTTCAATCTATCGGGCAGAGCCGATAAACATATTAACCCACGTCCCCATCGAGCCATGAAATTTATCATTTCCGGAGTCATATTTCCAGCCGCACCTATGAAATCACCTTCGTTTTCTCTGTTTTCATCATCTACACAAATTACAAGTTTACCTTGCCTTATGTCCTCAATTGCTTCTTCTATCTTATTAAATCCAGTCATCTTAAATATCTCCCTATTATATCTATTTCCAGATTTACAGTACCTCCTACTTTTAAATTGATAAAAGTAGTATGCTCCAAAGTATATGGAATCACCCCAACTTCAAAATAGTCATTTTTTATATTTCCTATCGTAAGACTTACCCCATCTATTGCAATGCTTCCATTTACAACTAAATATTTTGAAAGTTCCGAAGGGATTTTAACTTTAAAAATCACTCCTCCATCTTTCATGTTACGACTCAATATTTTTCCGGTTCCATCAACATGACCTTGAACCAGATGTCCTCCGATTCGATCTCCCATCCTCAATGCACGCTCAAGATTGATTTTTTTGCCTACACTAATTTTTGATAAACAGGTTTGAGCTTGAGTTCGGCTACCAAGATATAATTCAAAATCAGTTTGTATTACCTTCAGAACCGTGAGACAAACACCATTTATCGCAATGCTCTCCCCTATTTCTGGTTTCATTTCATCCGTATGAACTCTTAAGATTAAACTATTTCCCTTTTTTCTGATTGATATAACCTTCCCAATTGTCTCTACTAATCCGGTAAACATAGAATATCAAAGTAATATATTTCTTGGTTAAGTCAAGTTTTTTTCTTCAAAGGGAACTTTGAAAAGAAGACTCGCGAGGAGGTAAAACAACAGAAATGAATCTAAATATCTCTATACGTTTATCCTCATATTTATATTTTTAGCGAACAAAATTTATTAATTTTATGCTATTATTAAAATTCTGTCCTTTTAACACTGCAAAATAAACACCACTACTTTTTATATTCGGCATAAACGTATGTCCACCTTGATTTAAAACACCTTTATAAATCGTTTGTTCTAATTTACCGGATACATCATAAACATTTATATCTACTTGTATGGCATTTGGAGTGAAGAGATAAATCCCTTTCCCCATAGTCTTAAACTCAACTCTATTTTGCGAAAATATGCCTGTACTACTTTCTTCTATACTTGAAGAAGAATCACACTGACAATCACTATTGTTCCCCACATCATCCAGTGCCCAGATTTTATTATCACCAGCAGTTCCAATTATTAACTCTACACATCCATCATTGTCAATGTCTGCAATAGTTATATCATGAACATCTATAGCTAATTGTTTTGTCCACAAAACCGACCCATCTTCACCATTAAGACAGGTAAGTAAATCAGTAGTCATATTGGGAATAAGAACTTCGAGTTTACATTCTCCTGAAACATCTCCATCTAAGTCTGCAACCGATATGCCCCGATGAACTTTACCCATTGTCAAGTAACTCCATTTCACCAAACCGGTTACCCCATTCAAACAATAGACCGTACTGTCATCACTTCCAATCACTACTTCTATATTTCCATCATTATCAAGATCTGCTATCGCCGCAGAAGACAATACATCACCTTTTGTTACATAACTCCATTTTACTAAACCGTTTGTTCCATTCAAACAATAAACTTTTTTGTCCCTACTTCCTATCACCACTTCCATTCCAGCAACTCCATCAATATCTGCTATTACGGGAGAAGAATATATACGACTTCCTGTTAGATAACTCCACTTTACATTACCAGTTACTCCATCCAAACAATAGACTTTGTTATTAAAACTTCCAATCACTACCTCAATATTTCCGTCACTATCAACATCTGCTACCGCTGGATTAGAAGAATAAACAAAACTTCCCGTTGAGTAACTCCATTTTATTAAACCAGTTACTCCATTAAGGCAGTAAACGGCATCATCTTGACTTCCAAACACTACTTCCATTCCGGAGATTCCATCTATATCCGCTATCACAGGAGAAGAATATACCTTCTCTCCTGTTAGATAACTCCATTCCAGTGCACCGGTTACTCCATCCAAAGAGTAAACTTTATGGTCCCAGCTTCCAATTACGACTTCCATTGTGCCATCTCCATCAACATCTGCTATTGCTGCAGAAGACTCTATACTATTTCCTGTTGGATAACTCCATTCCAGTACACCGGTTACTCCGTTCAAACAATAGACTTTATAATCTCTACTTCCAATCACCACTTCCGTTACTCCGTCTCCATCAACATCTGCTACTGATGCACCATAAGATTCAATAGCACCTCCTGCTACATAAGACCATTTAACATAAGGTGCAGTATTCATAGCTCCTACCATCTTTTGGGAATGTGTGTTTTCGAGAGTTCCTCCATACATAGTCCATGTAGTATCTGCATAAGTCTGTCCAAAAATAACTAATGCTAATAAAATCTCCATTTTTCCTCCTTCACTGATTTATCGAAACATTTTTATAATGATAATCACAAGTTCAATGACAAAGTGCAACGCTCTGATATAATGACAAGAGAAGAAAGGAGGTCAGAGCAAAATGCACAGGAAATACAAACATTTAACAAAAGAGGAGCGAGATATACTTGCTGTCCTA
>JAUVIV010000021.1 GCA_030592575.1 bacterium
AATATACTTGATGTTCAGAGTGAAATAACTCTTTATATTGAAGCAATGAAACAATAATCATTATTTATAATCAAAAATTAAGTTGACATACATTTTTTTTGAAATAGGATTTGATAAAATATGAGAAGACAAGTTAATATAATTTTCTCTGTTATTCTTTTTGCATCTTTTTTGCCTATCTATACTAATCCATTTTTATGTGGAATAGGTTATGCAGAGAAGATGATTGAATCTCATTCGGTAATAGCACCTTATGGCACAGGTGCTCAATATTATGTTTATCTTGGTGCAGATAAAGGGTTGCAAATAAATGTTCAAGTATGGGGACAAGTTTTTAAGCCAGGAATGTATTCTGTGCCAAAAGCTACAGATATTATTGGATTAATATCTTTTGCAGGAGGACCTAATGAGAATGCAAATATTGGTAAAATTAAGCTTGTGAGAAGTACTCCTAATCCAGAAGTTATTATTGTAGATTTAAAAAAATATATGGATACAGGAGATGCAAGCTTTATTCCTGTGCTTAAACGAGGTGATACTATTGTTGTTCCAGAAAATGTGTCATATTGGTTTTCAAATGTTGTAAGAGTTGTTTCACAGTTGGCAATCGTAGCAAATGTTTACTATTTGTTTTTTAGAAGATAGCAGATGTAAAAATAATGGATAAAGGAATTTCTTTTCAGGATTATTTGTATATAATATTTGCGAAAAAATGGATAGTTCTTAGTATTTTTCTGGTAACTCTTATAGCTACTATTATTTATACTTTTTCTACTCCCAAAATTTATAAAGCAACTGCGACGGTAATGATAGAACCTGGAAATATTGTCAGTTCTTCTTTTAGCACAGGGCGTTTTTCCTATCCTATTGTGAATATTCAGAATTATTGTGAAATACTAAATAGTAAAGCTGTAGCGAAAAGAGCAGTTGATAAGTTAAAAGAAGATGATTTTAATTTATCGTTTTTAAATCAACCTGAACCTGCTGAAACCTTACTTTTAATGAGGTCAATTAAACTGGTAATGGATAGTGATGTAATAGAGATTAATGGAATAGGTAGGAGCACGGGGGAAGCTGTAGCTATTGCAAATGCAATGGTTGATGCTTTTATGGAAGAGCAACTTGTTTTTATCAGAAAAGGAATTGTCGAACAGAGTGATTTTTTAAAAATACAAATTCCCAAAGTACAGTTTGATTTAGAGGAATCAGAGAGAGAAATAAAGGATTTCAAGGAAAGAACTAAGATTATATCACTTCGAGATGAAGTTAAGGTATTAGTAGAAGTCTTAGCTAATTTTGATGAACTTTATAATAGCAGCTTAGCGACCAAGAAATCTATTCAAAGTCGGTTAGCCTTTCTTGAAAATCAGCTTACTGAGCAAAAATTAGATTTTATTAGCGAGATTACGGAAGTTTCTATTCCTTGTGTTATTGAGCTTAGAAAACAACTTACTTTCTTGAAAACTGATTATTCTTTATATATGGTTCAAGGGTTATCAGAAAATGATCCAAAGCTTTTGGATTTAAATGAGAGTATAGAAAAGACTAAATCAAAATTGATTGAGGAAACAAAAAAAATTGTTAATGAACAAATTTCTTATGTTGATCCTCTTTCCTCTTCACATGACTTAGTTGATAAAATTCTTGAGTTAAAAATAGAAGTATCTGCCATTAAATCAGAAAATGAAGTTTTCCTTGAAATAAAGAAAAAGTATGAGGATAAACTTTATTCTCTTCCATTATCGGAATTTAAATTAGCTCCATTAGAAAGAGAAAGAAGAGGGAATGCTATTGCTTATGAACTTTTGGTAAAATCTTATAAAGAAATGCAGGTTTCTAAAGCAGGGACAGTTAGTAATGTAAGAATAATTGATAGAGCAGGAACTTCAAAAGTACCTATAAAACCAAATAAAAAGTTAAATTTGATGTTAGGAGTAATTTTTGGGGCAATATTAGGATTAGGAGGGGCATTTATTGCTGATTATGTGGGTGCTTCTGTTAAAACTTCAAAAGACGTAAAAATTCACTTCAATCTTCCTGTATTTGGATCTATACCAAAAGTGAGTAATCCTAATTTACTAGAGCATTCTGGAAATTCACATATTAGTGAAGCTTACAAGGAAATTCGGACAAATATCGGATTTTCTAATCCTGACTGTCCTATAAAGACTATTCTTGTTACTTCTTCAGTTCCGAGAGAAGGAAAGTCAACAGTAGCTTCTAATATAGGAATCGTTTTGACACAACTTGGGAAAGAAGTGTTATTGGTAGACGTAGATTTAAGAAGACCTGTTCTTGCGAAGGTTTTTGGAATAGAGAACAAAAAAGGAATTACTGATATTTTGACAAAAAAAGCTAATTGGACTTCTGTAATTAATTCCACGAAAATAGAGAACTTGAATTTACTTACCTCAGGAAAAATTCCACCTAATCCTTCGGAGCTTTTAGGAAGTCAGCAAATGGATGTTCTAATAAAAGAATTGAAGAAAAATTTTGATTATATAATATTTGATGTGCCTCCTGCAGTAAATGTAACTGATGCTGCTGTTTTGTCGTCAAAGCTTGATGGGGTATTAATTGTAGTAGAGGCAAATAAGACAAATAAACTTGCGATTTCTCGTGCCAAAGAAAATTTGGAACGTGTTAATGCAAAAATATTAGGAGTTATTCTTAATAAAGTACCAGCAGGTTATACCCCAGGTTATAATTCCTATTATCGTTATTACACCT
Source organism: bacterium (assembly GCA_030592575.1). Lineage (GTDB taxonomy): Bacteria > Hydrothermota > UBA3073 > JACQXS01 > JACQXS01 > JAGMCN01. The sequence continues at coordinate 2,731 of JAUVIV010000021.1, forward strand.
CCGAAAAAGAGGCCTAAGAGTTTAATAATTTAATATGAATAAGGCCTTAAAAAAATTCCGACCAATAAATATTTTAATAATTTTACTGATTTTTGTAGCATTTTTAATTTTAAGACAACGAATACACGGTTTTCTTCCTATCCTATTTCTAATAACGGTATTAAGTAGTTATTTGTTGTGGTTTTTACGAGATTATATAGATTTAACGTCTCCTAAAGTACACGAGATTTTAGTAATAATTTTATTATTAGGAATTTGCTGGTTTACTGGAAAACTAATTGGATTAGGTAAATATTGGATAATTGGAGTAGTTGTCGGATGTATTTATTTGGCAGTACTTTTCAAAAAACCAGAATACATGCTTTTAGTCTCTATTATTTTGATAACGAATATGTTTTCACTTCTTAATTCTGATTTATTTAGGATAAAAGGTATTTTTAAATTAAGAGATTTAATATTATTTATTCCATTTATTCCAATTATAGTAAAAGAATTTACCCAAAGAAAAAATATTAAGTTTATATTTGGAAGTATATCTGCATATACAATACTTGGTTTTTGTGTTATAATTTTATTATTTATTATGGCTACTTCTTTAAGGCATTCTTCTCCCTTTGTTTTGAGCTTTAGGATTGGAAGAGATTATTTCTATTATCTTTTCTTCTTCATGACTGTATATTCTATTCAGAAAAAAAGTCAACTTGACTTTATACTTAAAGCTATGATTGTACTTTCTCTTCTTTTTGCGGTAATGTATATTATACAGGCAATTTCAGGTGGGGCTATACATCTTTTTCCAACTTCTTCTCACACAAGAGGAAAGCTTTTGGGAGTTTCATTAACTCGTTCTTATGTTTTTTTTGGTTTTACAGGAATCATATGTGCTGTATTTATAGGGTTACTTGGAGTTATGAAATCCAGAAGAACAAAAATTTGGATTCTTATTGGATTATCTTTGCTTTTAGGAGCTTCATTTTTTACTTTCGGAAGAGCTTATTGGATTAAAATTGGGATTATTATTTTCCTTGTTTTTTTATTTTTAGCACAGAATGAGAAGAAAGGTTTTATTGAATGGATATCAGGAGCATTATTAATATTTGTTAGTTTTATAGCTTTGATAGGAATTTTAAGATATGGCTCTCTTACTCTATTATTTAAAGGAGGAACAGAAAGAGTTTCTTCTGGAATAACTGATGTAATTCATTCCTCCGGTACGTATGGATATAGGAGGAAAGCTCTTACTTTATATAAGGATATGATTAAGCAAAATTTATGGTTTGGGCTTGGTTTTTTATATCAAGATGCAAAAATAACAAAAACTATTCCATTTAAGACAACCATTTTTGGACACAATTCCTTTGTTACTATTTTGAATACTATGGGAATAACAGGACTTTTTATCCATATTATTTTGTACCTTGTATTTATAATAAGAGGTTTTTTTATTTTTTCTCGTGTAAAAAATCCAATTTATAAAGGATTTATATTAGGTTTTATAGCTTGGTATATTGGTGATTGGGTAGTGATATTTACTAAAGGAGTTATGATATTCTATTATTATCTAAGCATAAAAGCTATGTGTGTTGGTATAACAGAAAGTATATATAGAATTGATAAGGAAAAGGTTGGAAATATTATTGAAATAGAATAGATATATTTAAATTATGTATTTGTTTTCTTGAGTTTTAATAGTTGACATAAAATGATTTGTGTATTAAGAATACTTAATGTATACTTTTATGAAGAAATTAAAGGTTAGTTTTTGGAGTTTCTAAATATGTTACTTGCTTTTTTAAGATTAAAGAAAAAACAATTTAAATATTTTAACCATCGAATAATTTTGATTATTTTTACTGCTTTGTTTTGTTTTATATTTCCTCAGATAGCTTATGCTTATCTTGATCCTGGAACCGGTAGTTATATCCTCCAATTGTTTATAGGTGTTTTATTCGGATTGTTATTTACAATTAAAATGTTTTGGGGGAAAATTAAAATATTTTTTAAAAGTATCTTTTCCAGGAAAAAGAAAGATGAAAACTAATGAACGTATTCCAAGTTCATTTCGTGATCCAAGTGGATTTCTCTTCTATCAAGATGGCTTGATTTATCGTCAAATAAACATCATTTACAAAGAGAACTACGAGTACCTAATCAAATCTGGTTTATATAAATCGCTTGTAGATGCTGAATTATTAATTTCTCATAAGGAAATAGATGTTGAATGTGCAAACTCTGAGGATGTTTATAAAATAATTAAGCCTGAACTAATATCATTTATATCGTATCCATACGAATGGTGTTTTAGCCAATTAAAAGATGCTGCATTAATTACACTTAAAATTCAAGCGAAAGCATTAGAGTTTGGGATGTCATTAAAAGATTGTAGTGCTTATAATATACAATTTAAAAAGGGCAATCCTATATTTATTGATACGCTCTCTTTTGAAAAATATCATGAGGATGAGCCATGGGTTGCGTACAGACAGTTTTGTCAACATTTTCTTGCACCTTTAGTACTTATGAGCTATAAGGATGTTCGATTAAATCAATTACTACGAATTTATATAGATGGAATCCCTTTAGATTTGGCAAGTTCCCTTCTCCCATTTCATACTCGTTTTAAGTTTTCCTTATTGTCTCATATCCATCTTCATGCTAAAAGTCAAAAATATTTTGCTGATAAAACTGTAAATACAAGTACTCGTAAAATGAGTCGTTTATCTCTTTCCGGACTTATTGATAGTTTAGAAACACTTATCAATAAACTAAATTGGCAACATCAAACTACCGAATGGGCTAATTACTATGAAGATACTAATTATTCTGAAGTTGCGTTTCAGCATAAAAAACAACTTATAACTGAATTTTCAGAGAAAATTAATCCAAAAATTGTTTGGGATATTGGTGCAAATACAGGTGTATTTAGTCGTATTGTAAGTACAAAGGGAATTCAAACCATATCTTTTGATATTGATCCTATTGCTGTGGAGAAAAATTATCTTAAATCTGTAGAGAATCGTGAACTCAATATTCTTCCTTTATTGCTTGATTTGACCAATCCATCACCAGGTATTGGCTGGGAAAATCAAGAAAGAATGTCTATTTTGGAACGTGGTCCTGCGGATACAGTATTTGCTCTTGCTTTAGTTCATCATTTAGCTATTTCGAATAACCTGCCACTTTATAAAATTGCTGATTTTTTTAGCAAAATATGCGATTCACTTATTATTGAATTCGTCCCAAAAAGTGATTCGCAGGTACAAAGACTTCTTACAACACGAGAAGACATTTTTCCAAATTATACACAAAAGACTTTTGAGAGTGAATTTGGGAAATATTTTACAATACAAAACTCTATGCAGGTAAAAGATTCTGAAAGAATTTTGTATCTGATGAAAAAAATATGAAAAAAACAATTATTATTCATCCGCTCTTCTTTGCAGTATATCCTATTCTATTCCTATATGCTCATAACATAGGATATGTTTTGTTAAACGAAGTTCTTGTATTGGCAGCTATTACGGTTGTTTTCTCTATCTTCTTCTTCTTCTTCTTAAAATTTATTCTTAAAAGTAAAGAAAAGGCAGGATTAATTATTTCTCTTTTTCTATTACTATTTTTTTCCTATGGACATTTTGCTAATATTATAGGAGATTTTCGTTTCACTGTGAATATAATCACTATTGGAGCAAATAAAATTCTTTTTCCTATCTGGTGTATTTTTTTTCTTCTGGGAACTTATTTTTCTATAAAGACACGTAAAAACTTGCATAACCTCACAAACTTATTAAATATTGTATCTGCTTCCCTACTCATAATTTCTTTGGTAAATGTTACTGTTTATGGACTAAAAACAAGAAAAGTTGTCCAACGTAATATAGAAAGCACTACAAATTATGAAACTAATGCAGTTCATTCAGGTACGTTTCCAGATATTTATTATATTATTTTAGATGGACACGCTAATTCAAGAACCTTGAAGGAAGTTTATGATTATAATGACCGAGAATTTACGGACTATTTGGTGGATAAAGGTTTTTATGTAGTTTCTCAAAGTCGAGCCAATTATGTACATACTTTTCTATCGTTATCATCTTCTTTGAATATGGAATATCACAATATGCTAAATCATACAGAATCCGAATATTGTATGATAGCTTCTCATATGATCAAAAATAGCAAAGTAGTAGGATTCCTAAAAGAAAGAGGGTATAAGTTTATAAACTTCAGATCTGGTTGTACATTAACAGATTATAATAGGTACGCAGATATAAATATTCACAGTGGTAAATTGGATGAATTTTTAATGGTGTTAATTCGAACGACTATGTTAAGAGCTTTTGAGAAATGTTTTATTGAATCTGCTCGAGGAAGAATACTACGTATTTTTTCTCAACTTGCCGAAGTACAACATACTATTAAAGGACCAAAATTTATTTTTGCTCATATTCTTGTTCCTCATCCTCCTTTTATATTTGGACCAAACGGTGAGCAAGTAAGAGGTGCAGAACTTGAAATGGGACGAGCAGAGTCTTGGGAAGATAAAGAAGGTTATTTGGGGCAGTTAATTTTCGTGGATAAGAAAATTAAAGAACTTATTGATAAAATATTATCAGAAACGAAAATTTCACCAATTATTATTTTACAATCAGATCACGGTCCTGGATATATATGGGCAGAAAAATTAAAGAAAGGCATGGAGGAAGAACTCACTGAAGATATGCTCAAAGAAAGGACAGAGATATTAAATGTCTATTATTTACCTGATAATTGTAATGACCTTTTATATGATTCTATAACACCGGTTAATACTTTTAGAGTAATTTTTAATTGCCTCTTTAACACAAACTATGACTTGTTAGACGATAAGAGCTATTTTTCTCATATCAAACAACGCTGTAAACTCATTGATGTAACTGATAAAATTAAGTGATAATAAGATTTAGAATAGGATGAAATGAATCTATAAAGTCGAATTTCTATTTTTTATCCAAAAAAGATTTGCTAAAAATATAATTAAAAATGAAAATATTGGAACTTGCGATGTATGATGCAGATTTTTTCAGTAGCTTTGGAGATAGTCTTTTAGCCCTTGGAAAAGAACTCAAAAAGAATGGCGATCAGATGATTATTTGTTTTCCCCGGAAAAGGAATTGGATGCGTGTTTTTGAACAGGAAGGGTTTCAATTAGAAATAATTCCTATGCAGAAGATTTTTGATTTTCGTGCTATAAAAGTGCTCAGTAATTTACTCAAAAAACATAGGATTGATATTGTACATACTCATTTTGGGTTAGAATCTCAAGTTATTGGATGTTTGGCTAAATTCTTTACATCTCATAAGATAAAAATTGTATGGCATTGGAGAAGTCCACTTCGGAGTGATATTCTTGAAAGAGAAAAAATAAGTGTTTTTTTGCGAATGAAATTTTTTTTTGGAAATCCTCTATATCGTGGATTTGATAAATGTTGTGTATCCAAACATGTAGTTATTTCTAATGAAATATATAATATCCTTCTGGCTCGAAAAATTACTAAGCAAAAAAAGATTAAAATAATCTATAATGGGATTGATATAGATAAATATAATCTGAAGGTTATAGAACAGCAAACAATACCTCTACAGGATATAAATGTACCTTTAATAGGGAATATATCCAATTTTAATCCTCCAAAAGATCATTTTACATTTCTTCTTGCAGCTAAATTAGTGCTTAAGAAATATTCTCAAGCTAAATTTATGTTGGTAGGAGATGGTCCAACTCAGAAAGAAGTTGAAAATTATGGAAAGAAATTAGGAATTAATTCAAATTTACTATTTATGGGGACTCAATCAGATGTTCGAGGGTTCATTAAGGCATGTGATTTTACTGTTTTGTCATCATTGCATGAAGGATTTGGGAATGTAGCGTGTGAATCTCTGGCACTTGAGTGTCCGGTAGTTGCTACCAGAGTTGGAGGTATTCCTATTATTGTTCGTGATAATGAGACCGGCTTTCTTGTTCCATTGAAAGATCCAAAAGCTATGGCAGAGCGGATATTATATCTTATTGAGCATCCTTTGGAAAGAATAAGACTTGGCAAGAATGGTAGGAAGTTAGTAAAACAGAAATTTACAACCAGAAGATGGGCACAGGAGATGAGGTCAGTATTTATGGATGTTTTGGGGAATTCTTAAACCCACGAATTACAAAAAAACATTTGCACATAGATTTACACGAATTAGAAAAATAAAGATTGTAGGGGCGTATCATGATACGCCCTTTCGGACACGATGAATCGTGTTCCTACATATCCATTCATAAATAATTCATTTTTCGTAGGAGCAGATTCTGTCTGTGAATATCCATATGCAATTTTTTTAATCGCTATTGACTTTTAAAATTTTTAGAGTAAGTTGATGTTAATATGGGAACTTTAAATGATATTATAGAAAAAATATTTGAATCCAAAAAATTCAAAGAAGCAATTAAATGCAATAAAATAGAGGGACTTCATGGTTCTCTAAAAGCATTTTTTATTGTTTGTTTGGCAAAAAAGTGGGATAAAATTTGTGTGATTACAAAGGAACCTGAAGAATTATTTCAAAATATTCAAGTATGGAACAAAGAAAATCAAAAATCAAAACTTAAAAAGGAAAATTTTAAAGATAGAGTTTTTTGTATCCCAGAGTTGGATAGTGAAGAAGAACTTGAATCTATGTCTATGGAAATAAGGTCAGAAATTCTTACAGGGCTTTCAATGTTGCTGAAATGGGGTACTTGTAACTCAAAAGTTGCAACTAACAACAGAGGAATAATTGTGAGTGCATCAATAGAGAAACTTCCTTTGCCTGAAGTCGTTAATCGCAAATCGTTAATCGTGAATCGCAGGACAGAAATTGATATGGATGATTTAGTACAAAGGTTGTCAGGATTTGGATTTAAGAGAGTAGGGACTGTTGAGGAAATTGGAGAGTTTGCAGTTAGGGGTGGAATTTTGGATTTGTGGGGATACGGAATGAAAAACCCGATGAGAATTGAGTGGTTTGGGGATGAGATTACGAGCATTAGAGAATTTGACTCATTTATGCAAACATCTTTAAATCAAAAAGAAGAAATTAAAATACTATCTATGAACTTGAAATCAGGAGGTGCAAGTATTGTAAATTATCTATCAGAAGATACATTACTTGTATCAGATGGGATTCAATTTCAAGATACTAATAGAGCTAATACAATTCATCTAAGAGAGGGATATCCTGTTAATTCCGAGTCAAGCTATCAAGGAAATATTAGAGTATTTACGAATACAATAAAGGAGTTAAAAGCAAAGAAATTTAAAATATTCATAACTTGCGAAAACAAAACTCAAGATTTAAGAGTTTTGGAAATTCTTAATCGTGAATTGTTAATTAGAAGCAATGAAAAACTTACTCAAGATGAGTCGGATAATCTACATAACCATAAAGCTATTCAAAATATTGAAGTAAGACGTGGCAGTTTATCTTCCGGATTTATTTTACCAGATGCTAAGCTTGCGGTCTTTACTTATAGCGACATATTAGGATATAAAATAAGACTTAGACGGCAGTTGCATCCGTTTATAGGTAGTGGAGTGAGTATTCAAGATTTAACAACACTTAAAACGGGAGACTTTATAGTTAATATAGATCGTGGAATTGGAATATATCAATGTTTAGAAAGGGTTGAAGTTGATAATAATAAGATGGATTGTTTAGTAATTTTGTATAAGGGTGGAGATAAATTGTATGTGCCTGTTGATAAGTTTAATTTAATTGAACGTTGGGTAGGTTCAAATGGGAATCCCGAACTTACAAAACTTGACTCTTCTGCTTGGGAACGTAAGAAAGAGCGAATTAAGAAAGGGATTCAGGATTTGACAAGAGAATTTCTTGCATTATATGCGGAGCGGAAAATACGAAAAGGATACCAATTTTCTCCTGATACAATATGGCAAAGTGAACTTGAAGTAAAATTTCCATACGAAGAGACGGAAGGGCAATTGGAAGTGATTGAGAAGGTAAAACAAGATATGGAATCAGAATATCCGATGGAGCATCTTGTATGTGGTGAAGTGGGATATGGAAAAACAGAAGTAGCTTTACGTGCGGCATTTAAGGCAGTAATGAATGAAAAACAAGTCGCAATTCTTTGCCCCACGACAATTCTTGTTGAACAACATATAAGAACGTTTAGGGATAGACTTGCTGATTTTCCTGTAAGAGTTGAGCAACTTTCAAGATTTCAGAATAAGAAAGAACAACAAAAGATTGTTGAATTACTTGGAAATGGGGTAATTGATATTGTAATTGGAACTCATAGATTAAACAGTAAAGATGTGAATTTTAAGGATTTGGGTCTTTTAATTATAGATGAAGAGCACAAATTTGGAGTGTTGCAAAAAGAGAAGTTAAAACATATGAGAAAAAACTTGGATATTTTATCTTTGACGGCAACTCCGATTCCGAGAAGTCTTCATATGTCTTTAGCAGGAATAAGAGAAATATCAGAAATCAAAACACCACCTATTGGTAGAAAACCGATAGTAACTAAAGTTTCTTTTTGGGATGAGAATTTGATAGAGCAAGCGATTTTACGTGAGGTTGAGAGTGGGGGACAGGTTTATTTTTTACATAATCGTATAAAGAGTATAGAAGCAATTGCTAATGTGATTCAGCGTATGAATTCTAAATTTGAAATAGGAATAGCACATGCAGAACTTTCAGTACGAGAACTTGAACGAGTAATGTTTAAATTCTTGAACAAAGAAATTAATGTTCTTATAACAACCGCTATAATAGGAAGTGGAATAGATATACCGGGTGTGAATACGATAATTATAAATCGTGCAGATAGATTCGGATTGGCAGAACTTCATCAATTAAGAGGAAGGGTAGGAAGAAGTGAAAAACATGCTTATTGTTATTTAATTGTTTCTCGACACATGGCTATGGAAGCAAAAAAAAGAATTCAGGTAATAGCAATGCATACGGAACTTGGGGCAGGGTTTAAAATCGCTATGCGAGACCTTGAAATGAGAGGAACCGGGAATCTATTAGGCAAAGAGCAACATGGATACATTCATACACTTGGATATGAGTTATATACAAAATTGCTTGAAGAAACTATAAGGACAATGAAAGGAGAAAAAATAGAAAAGGAAATAGAACCTGAACTGAAACTTGGAGTAAATTGTTATATTCCTGATTCGTATGTTGACCCTAGGCGGAAGCTTACTCTTTATAAGAGATTAGCAGGATTTAGGGATGAAACTTGTATTGATACATTCAAGGATGAGCTTATAGACAGATTTGGTAAGTTGCCTGATTCGGTTAAATCTCTTTTGCTTGTAGCACAAATTAAGATACTTGCGAGAAAAAGAAAGATAATAAAAATACAAAATACAAATGGATACGAGTTTATTTTTGCAAAACTACCAGATGAATTATGGTTTAATAAAAATAAAATTTCGTACGTAGAACCAAGAAAAGAAGGAATTGGAATTGGAATACAAGTAAAAAATCTGGATGAATTAAAAAAAGTCTTGCATTAATAAATAAAAATTGTAAAATTATAAACAGTTAATTTGTGTAAAAAAAGGAGGCATAATTATGAAAAAGTATTTTTTAATTATATTTGGGACAATGGTATTTTTAGAAGTAGGAATATGTGCAGAAGCACCTGATACTGCATGGACACGAAAATTTGGGGAATTAGAGATAGGATATTCTGTCCAGCAAACACAAGATGGTGGATATATTATGACAGGAGATAGAGGCTCTTGTATTGGATTCAAAGGTATTCCACTTATAAAGACAGATTCGTTGGGTAATAAAGAGTGGTACAAAACTCACTCTATAATAGATAGTGTTGGCTATGGGTATTCCGTAAGAGAGACACAGGATGGAGGATATATAGTAACAGGGATTATAGGAGGGGATGTTGCGCTTCTAAAGGTAGATTCACTTGGTAACAAAGAATGGGGCAAGAGATTTGGTGGTGATAATTGTGATATGGGTTATTCTGTTCAACAAACACAGGATAATGGGTATATTGTTACCGGATACACATATTCTTATGGTGCAGGTCAGTCAGACGTTTGGCTAATAAAGACAGATTCACTTGGTAACAAGAAGTGGGACAAAACTTTTGGTGGTGAACATTCTGAAAAAAGTTATTCTGTACAACAGACACAGGATGGCGGATATATTATTACCGGAAAGACATATGATATAAGTGGTGATTTTGAGGTTTGGCTCATAAAGGCTGATTCACTTGGAGATAAAGAGTGGGATAAAGCTTTTTTTGGGGGAGGAAGCTATTCTGTTCAGCAAACACAGGATGGTGGATATGTTATTACGGGAGTGAGTAACCCCAACAACAAGGCCTTTCTTATAAAAACAGATTCACTCGGTAATAAAGAATGGGAAAAAATATTTAATGGGACCCCCGGTGGAAAAGCAGGATATTCTGTGGTCTTGATTTTTAATGGTGGATACTTTATTGTTGGCTATTATGAAGGCGGTCGTATTTGGGCAATAAGAACCGATATATCCGGAGATATGTTATGGACAAAAATTTGGGGAATCCCTGAGGGCTATCATATTGGCTATTCCGGACAACAAACCAGAGATGGTGGATATATCATAACTGGAACTACTTCTCCCACCGCTCCTCCAACTGGTGAGAAACTCTGGCTTATAAAATTAGAATCTGATGCAGGAATAGAAGAAAGTAAAATAGATTCACCCAATGAATTCTTGCTTTCTCAAAATTCTTCTAACCCTTTTATAAATTCTACCGAAATTAAATTCGGATTACCAAAAAATTCCGATGTGAATGTCAGCATTTATAATCTTGTTGGAAAAAAAGTAACGACTCTTATAGATGAACCAAGAAATACAGGTTGTTATACTACAAAATGGGATGCGACTGATAATTCAGGAGAGAGAGTTGCAACAGGCATATATTTCGCTAAATTATCTGCGAGAGTAGAGAATAAAACTTACACAAAGACGGAAAAGCTGTGTCTTATGAGATAATCTTTGCATTGCAAAAAGGGAGAAAAAAAATGTTTGTCTCTGTGCTTTCTCATGTGGGCTTTTAGGGGCAAAGGAAAAGAATGAAATTTGTTGACATAGAAGGAGATAAAAATGAGAAGATTTCATAAATTAAGTGAAAAGTTATTGTTAACTTTTCTTTTTGTTTTTAGTTTGATTTTAATCGGGAATACGAAAGTGTTAGGATATGATTGGGCAGTTGACCCAACTGACCAATTTAACGCTTATTTTGGGCGGTCTGTTTCTTCCGGTGATATAAATGGAGATGGGTATGATGATATAATAGCGGGAGCTAAGAGTTGGACCGGTGATTCAGTTAATGAGGGGAGAGTTTATGTTTACTATGGGAGTAACAGTGGATTAGGTACAGTCCCTTTACAGATAGCCAATCCAGTTAGTCAAGTTGGAGCTTGTTTTGGGTATTCTATCTCATCAGGTGATGTAAATGGAGATAGTTATGATGATGTGATAATAGGAGTTCCCTATTGGGACGGTGATACTACAAATGAGGGGCGTGTTTATGTTTATTATGGGGATAGCAGTGGATTAGATACATTTCCTTCATGGACAGTTAATCCTACTAATCAACATTATTCTAAGTTTGGGACTTCTGTCTCCTCAGGTGATATAAATGGAGATAGTTACGATGATGTAATAATAGGAGCTAATAGTTACGATGCTGATTCAGATAGTGAGGGGCGTGTTTATGTTTATTTTGGAAGTAGCAGTGGGTTAGATACAATTCCTTCGTGGACAGCTGACCCAACAAATCAATATGGTGCTCATTTTGGGTATTCTGTTTCATCAGGTGATGTAAATGGAGATAGTTATGACGATGTAATAATAGGAGCTCCTCATTGGAGCAGTAGTGATAGTTCTGAAGGGCGTGTTTATGTTTATTTTGGTGGTAGCAGTGGATTAGGCACAATTCCTTCCTGGATGGTTGATCCAACTAATCAGGCATGGGCTTATTTTGGGTATTCTGTTTCCTCAGGTGATGTAAATGGAGATAGTTATAATGATGTGATAATAGGAGTCATAAGTTGGGATGGTGATACAACTGATGAGGGGCGTGTTTATGTTTATTATGGTAATAGCAGTGGATTAAATGCAGTTCCTTGGATAGTCGACCCTACAAATGAATATTGGAGTTTTTTTGGGTATTCTGTCTCCTCAGGTGATGTAAATGGAGATAGTTATGATGATGTAATAATAGGAGCCAGTAAATGCAATGGTGGTAAGGGACGTGTTTATGTTTATCGTGGAAGTGGCGATGGATTAGATACAATTCCTTCCTTGACAGCTAACCCAACGAATCAAATTGGTACTGGTTTTGGTCATGCTATTTCATCAGGCAATGTAAATGGAGATGGGTATGATGATATAATAATAGGAGCTAGTGGTTGGGACGGTGAAGAAGGCAATGAGGGTCGTGTTTATTGTTATTATGGTCCATTATTGGGAGTAGAAGAACACAAGGCACAAGTTACAAGGCATAAGTTGCAAGTGGAAGTTTATCCAAATCCATTTTTTGAACAGACCGTTATTCGTTATTCGTCATTCGGAAATCGGACGATTCACGATTTACGATTCACGATTCACGATGTGATGGGACGATTAGTGGAAGAAAGAAGGGTAGGATTAGAAGATTCAAAATTGAAGATTCAAGATTACAAAATAGGTAAAAACTTATGTGCGGGAGTTTACTTTGTGAAGGTAAAAGGATATGAACCTACAAAAATAATAAAATTAAGATAGGGAGGAAACATGAGATTTTTTTATAAACTAAGAAAAGAAAGTGGAATGGTTCTTGCTTTCCTACTTTGTGCGATGAATTCTGGATTATCTGCTTCCGGAAGTTCGTCTGTAATAGTAGAAGTTAATACTCCTGTTTCTGATTTGACTTTCTCAACAGAAAAAGATTCCTTTGATTTAATTGGAATAAAGGGATGTGAGTTTGACACAGATACCACTCATTTAGGAGAGCCATTTCTACCAGTAAAAGTTGTCCATATTATCATTCCACCTAATATGAATGTAGATTCTGTTTCTATTGTTTCTTCTTCTCAATATGTTCTCCCGGACACATATTTAATCTGCCCGACTCAATATCCAGTGGCTCACGAAGATAGGGAGTTTGTATCACCGGATTCTACGATATATGAAAGTGATAAAATTTTTCCAGGTATTTCTACATATGAAATTTGTTCGGGAAATCTTGCCGGTTATAAAATTACAACAATTGTAATAAGACCACTCCAATACAAGCCATTGAGTAGGCAAGTAATTTTACATACTGGATTATCAGTAACTACTGTGCTTACTCAAGGTGAAAATACCTCACTTCCTATAATGCGGAGGAGTACAGATACTCGTGATTTTTATGAAAAAATAATTAAAGATATGGTTTTAAATCCGGAATATATTGAAAACTGCAGACCCGTTATAAGAAGTTTAGAGAAAAGTTCAAAATCTGGAAAATTGACTATTAAAGAATTTCCTTCAATAGAAGGAACTGCACCTGAATATATTATTATCACCACGGGAGCTCTTGAGACAGCATTTCAGGAATTAGCAAATAAAAAGACTTCGGAAGGAATTCCTGCGGTGGTAAAAACCATTGGATGGATAACTACGAATTATCCAGGTTGTGATACTGAAGAGAAAATTCGCAATTTTCTGATAGATGCGAAGACAAAATGGGATAACCGATGGGTACTTCTTGGCGGCGATGTAGAACTTGTTCCTACAAGACTTACGGGCAAATATCGCTTTGAGGAACCGATTACAACTGATTACTATTATTCAGACTTGTTGAGTGGTAATTGGAATTCAGATGGAGATAATGTTTTTGGTGAAAGCAGTGGAGATATAGATTATCAACCTGATGTTTTTGTTGGTAGATTACCTGCTGAGACTGAGGGGGAAGTATATGGGCTTATCTCAAAATTAAGCCAGTATGAGTCTCCTGGTTTTTCCCACAAAGACTACCAGAAAAAAAGTACTTCTTTATTCTGGTAAAGATGAGAAAGTTTATGATTATTTTGTACCTGCGTGTGAGAATGTGTCTCGTGAATTTGATGCTTCATGGGAAATAGCAAAATGGTATGGAGATGGATGGACAGGTGGTTGTGGAGCCAATGATGTGAGTGGTGCATCAACTGTGAAGAATATTAGGGATGGCGGTGGATCGCCATCTGCGGATGGACTCAATGATGGAATAAATTTTGTTTATGGTGTAGGTCATGGAAGTGAACCTGGCTGGGCACATCTCGCATGGGAAGGATTAGATCGAAATTTCTTCAGTAGTTTAGAAAGCGAAGGAGAATATGGAATTTGGTATCTCTATGGGTGTCAACTAATGCCTCTTGGTTATGAAGATGGATTGTGTAGGCATGCAATAATGAATCTAACTGGTGGAGCTGTTGCAGTAATAAGCTATTCTGTTCCTGTGGGAAAGAATTATAATGGATATACTTCTCATCCATTGTTTTTTGAGTATTTACTTAAGGGAAAGGAAGTAGGCGTTGCAGATGAAACCTCCAGAAATAATGAGTTTCTTGCAACCAATCTTTTTGGCGACCCTGCAATGGTAGCATGGACTGAAAATGCCCAGAATAAAGAGCTTACAGTTGAAATTGAAGTAGATGGAGCACCTACTAACCAACTTAAGATAGGTCCTCAAAATGTCACAATTAAAGTAACTCATAGTGGGAATCCAGTAGAAGGAGCTATGGTCTGTTTATGGAAACAGGGAGAAGCTTATGATAAAAAAATCACACCTGCATCTGGGGAAGTAATTTTATATGATTTTTCGCCTGAAAATACTGGGATTGTGTCACTTCGTGTAACTTGTTGGAATTTTATTCCTATAGATGATGAAGAACTTGCTGTAATAAGTATAAGTGAGCCATACATTTGTTATCATTCTCACCTTGTTAATGATATTAATGGAAATAATGATGGAATTGCTAATCCAGGTGAGACTGTTGAACTGGAAATAACATTAAAAAATACTGGTGGAGAAATAGCAAATAGTGTAGAAACAGAGTTCTTGACTACTACATCAGGTATTTATCCATCTTCTTCAGGAAATATATCATTTGGCAATATTCCATCCGGTGGTCAAGTAACTCGCTCTTATTCTATAACTATAGATCCTCATCGTATATGGTTGCCACTTTCTCCTCAAGAAGTTCCTTTCAATATAAATATTACAAGCAATAGCGGAGCTTATAATTGGCAAAATGAGTTCAACTTATATATCTTTAATGATATGTTGGAGCATACAAGACACAGGGCATATTGGGACGGAGGTATCAGTAAGTATATTATAGACTCTGTAGAAGTTTCAAATTATGGTTGCGGAGCAGCTAAAAACGTGGTTGTTAAATTTAAACAAGGAAGCAATATCATAGCTTCTATAAATTGTGGTGATATTCCAGATAAATCGAGGAAATTAGCTACTGGCAGTTGTGAAGTTTCTGATATTTCTGTAATAG
This sequence comes from bacterium, assembly GCA_030592575.1. GTDB lineage: Bacteria > Hydrothermota > UBA3073 > JACQXS01 > JACQXS01 > JAGMCN01. Next base: position 18,294 of record JAUVIV010000021.1, read on the forward strand.
ATAACGTAGTAGTGGAAGACGAATACAGATACGGAATGGAAACTGGAAGAGGAGGTAGTATTTTGGCTGATACTGATCCTTTATTATTTGATCCTCCGGAACTAATATGGAATACTAATTTAGGTCAAGACTTCGTGGAATTGAGTTGGGATTACGGTGTCAATATCCTTCCTAATAATTTATTAGGGTATAATATATATCGTAAAGATCCCGGTTCAAGTAATTATGAGCGGATAAATACATTTCGGGTATGGATAGCGACTTACTTTAGGGATGAAAACCTTATTCCATGGAGCAATTATGAATATGCGATAGAAACGATTGACAGAGTTGGGAATAGAAGTGGAACAAGCGGTACTTTCCATATAACTACTAATCCACCATTTCAGACAGGAGAATGGCCTGTTTCAACTCTTCCGGGAGAAGGATTTTCTTCTCCAAAAGTAGCTGATTTAAATGGTGACGGAATATCCGAGGTTGTACTACTATGTGATAAGCTTTATGTTTGGGATAAGAACGGCAATTTATGTCCTGGTTGGCCAAATAATGATATATATGGAACATGGTCGTCCCCAGCTATTGCAGATATTGACAGTGATGGAAATAACGATATTATTATAATTGCCAGAGAATCGGGAACCGATGATGCTTATGTACATGCTTTTAAGTATGATGGTACTATGTTGTGGCGTAGTGAAAAAATCATCACAACTTTGTGGGCAGGTTGGTCAGAAATATCATCACCTGTAGTTTCAAACATAGATTTATATGGTGAAAAAGAAATCATAACTTGTTTTGGTAATATTTTTAATATTTGGGGAGCAGATGGTAAAAAACTTTACGAAGTGACGACAATAAGTGGTACTACTCCTGCAATTGGTAATATAGATGGGAATGAAGCTAATGGATTGGAAATCGTACTACTTACCACGAATGGAGAGCTATATGTACTGGGAGGCGATTGTATTTTTGGTGATCTCGTTATGTGGAGTACTACATTGGAGGGAATCGCAATTTCCTCTCCGGCAATTGGAGATATTGATAACGATGGACAACTTGATGTAATTACTGTAAATAAAGATCCAGATGATATTAATGGAAACAGCGATTTATTTATAAAAGCATGGCATTGGGTCGGAGGAGGATTAGAGCAAAAATGGGAAAAATCATATTTGCATAAGGAGGGACATAAAGCTCTTTCTTCTCCTGCTCTTGCTGATTTAGATGGTGATGGAAAGTTGGAAATAATAGTAGGAGAAACGATAATACCAATCCGCTGGGAAAGAAAAGCCAACTTACACATATTGGACTGTGGTGGAGGAGAAATAAGCAGTGTGCAAGGAAAGTTCGCCGAGGTATCTCCAGTAGTAGGAGATATAAACGGAGATGGAACTCAAGAAATTTTAATGGGAGGATTTTGTCACGAACGGAGAATACATGGATTCAACTTAAATGGCACTGTATTAAAGTCCGCTAAAGGATTCCCTTTGTTTATTGGAGGACCCACACGCGCTAGTCCTGTTATCACAGATGTTGACCTTGACGGTAACCTTGAAGTAATATGTAATGCATCAGATATGAAGATATATATGTGGGATGTTCCTGAACCCATTACCAGTCTTAAATTAGACTGGCCCGAATCTCATCATGACAAACAGAATACTGGATGTTGTGAACTTCCTCCATCTCTTTCTGCCGAGTTTATTTCAAATGTAGCTGGGGCTACAGTTGGAAACCATCAACGGAAGCTTCAAATTGATGAACTGGGTCATTTGCACCTTTTGTGGAATAATGGTTGTTGGATTCTGTATGCAAAAAGTGAAGATAAAGGAAATACCTGGCCACTCCAATATAGGAAGACAGTTGGTTTTGGAAGGTATCCAAGTCTCGCCATTGACGATCAAGGGGGAGTGAATGTAGTCTGGAAACGTGGTATTATAGGTGGTGCAAAACTTTACTATAGAAGAAAAATAAATACAGAGTGGAGTGAGGTTTATAAGATTTACGAAAGTGGAAGCTGGCTCTCATCTCCTTCAATAGCAATAGAAAAGGTTGTAGCGGGAGATGACATTGTCCATCTTGTATTAGATAGACGATTTTTTAATGGAGTAGAGAGTGAATGGGATGCCCGACATTGTGAATTTTCTGTTTCCGATCCGAATAATGTTACTTGGGAGATAATAGATTATCGAGAGCATATTCCTTATAATATTGTTGAAGAAGAAATCGCATCACCTTCTATTTCAATAGATGAAGCTCAAAATCTTCATGTCGCCTATGATATACCTAATCTTGAGGAACCGGGAGGACATTATAAGATTTATTATGCGAATAGAATTGGTATAAATAATTGGTTAAAGACATATATAAGTGAGGGGTCACATCCATTTATTGATATACATGACATTGATATAGACATAATATATGAAAAAGATAATGATATATGGTTGTCAAGTTCTCCAGTCTGGATTCCCAAAAATATATCTGAAACCGGGACATCAAATCCGTCTTGTTTACCTCAAATACTGGATGGCTTAGTAATTGTATGGTCAGAACTACAATCCGAAGGAAAGTATGATATATGTTATAAAAACTGGGAGTGGGGTTATTATCAAGAAGGGGAGGTTGTTGGGTATAAATATAGATGGTCAAACATTAAAAAATTGACTGATACCGACGAGAATTCAAAATATCCTCAAATTGCACTGAAGCCAAAAGGTATTGCCTGTTACGAACTCAATTGCATCTGGACTGAAGGAGATAACTCTCCTTATGAGATAAAGCACGAAGTTTGTATAATCAAATCATTATTATCGGGACATATCACAGATAATACTCTATTGCAGAAGGATGTTTATGTTGCTGGTGATGTAACTGTAGATTCTGGAGTTACTTTAACGGTTGAGCCCGGTTATTTTGGTCATTCGGATGATCAAAATAGTGGTAAGGATAGCACGGTACCGGAGCTTGAAGTATATGGGACTCTGATTACTGATTCTGCTCAATTCATAATAAGTAGCGAAAACGGAAAACAATACTGGCGAATTGAAACTTTCGGAGCTGATGCAAGTGCTACATTTACAGACTGTTTTATAGGTCATGAAGGCGATTTCTTGTTTTGTTCCAATCCTGCTGAGACTAAGTCTTCACAAATTAGTGAAGAAAGACTTGTATATACTGACAATACTGATAAAGCAAAAGTACCGATGGTTTTCAAGTTTTCACAAAACGAGCCAAATCCATTTTTTAAGTCCACAAACATAAAATACCAAATACCTGTTAAGAGCAGAGTTTCATTGAAAGTTTATGATATAACAGGTAGATGCGTAAAAACACTTATAAATAGTGAGAAAGATATTGGTTATTACACGGTTAAATTGGATAGTAAAGAATTTTCAGCTGGAATTTATTTTATGAAGTTTTTTGCGACAAATGGGGTAAAAGAAATTTACAAAGAAACGAAGAAACTCATCTTGCTTAAATAACATTAGAATTTAATCACAGATGAGGAAAAATTGTTCGGATTTAAAAACAGAGAGGTAATACTATAAACTATTGCTAAAATACTTAAAAAGGTTTGCGTGCGAGGATGCTCGCAAGAGCATCATTGATTGATTATTTTCTGCAATTTGATAACGGTTTGGTATGAAAAATTACCTCTCACAAAAAAAAGGAGGAGAAATGGTAGATATGGAAAACTTAAAAGGTGTAAGGGTATTTGATAAACTTGGTGATGATGCACTTGAAAGTATTGCTAATATATGCGAAGAACAAGAATTTAAAAAAGGAGATACTGTAATTAAACAAGGAGATGTTGACAATACTGTAAGCGTTCTCGTAGAAGGTGAGCTTCAGACAGAAATCGAAATTCCAGGATTTAAAGATTCTATTCCTGTTTATACTTTTGAATCAAATGAAGTATTTGGTGAGCTTGCTTTTATTTCAAGTGCTCCGCGTTCTGCTACTATAAAGTGTCTTGATGTGGCAAAAGTAATAAATCTTGATAGAACAAAATTTGATAAACTTTGTGAAGACAATCAAGACATAGAACGTATAGTGATGAAAAACCTTGCGATTCTTTTGTCTGAAAGATTAAGAGATACTACGGTTCAGTTACGGGATGGATTAGCGAAACTGCCTTCAAAGGTGATATCAAGAAAGACGAGATCCATTTTCTCAGAACTTTCCGAATGGGTAAATAATATAAATGGTATCTCTTCAGTATAAATTTTATTAATATACTGCTGATAGCACAGACTTGTAACATTGAATTTATTTGATGTTATTTAGAATTTATATTCTGTAATTTAATATTTTTCGTAATTTATCTGTTGAGAATTGCTAATTGTTTAAATCATAAAAACTGATAGTTATGAAGTAATTAGTTGTGAGTTGTGATAAATCTTCTTGACAATAAATAAAATATAGTATATTGTATAATAAGATGTTAATATTGAAATCGTATATTCCCATAAAATTCATAGATTTTTCAGAATGGAGCAATGAATTTTATGCTTCAAATATCAGTGTGAGATTGAATAAAAAATAGGAGGAAAAAATGAAAAAATTAATGTTAAGAGTATTAGTATATTTTATGATTTTTTTGCCGTCAATTAACTTTGCTTATATATGGATAGCAAATTATGACGGACCAAACAATAGAGGTGATGAAGCATGTGCAATTGCAATTGATGATAGTGGTAATGTCTATATTACAGGAGAGAGTTGGAGTCCAACTACTTATGAGGATTATGCGACAGTGAAATATAATTCAAACGGTGAAGAACAATGGGCAACAAGATATAATGGGGCAGACAGTAGTTATGATGAGGCATCTGCAATTGCAATTGATGATAATGGCAATGTATATGTTACAGGATCTAGTTATAGTTCAAGTACTTCTGAGGATTACCTAACAGTGAAATATAATTCAAACGGTGTAGAACAATGGGTAGCAAAATACAATGGGACAGGTAATGATTATGATAAAGCATTTGCAATTGTAGTTGATGGAAGTGGTAATGTGTATGTTACCGGAGAAAGTTGGGATTCAAGTACTTATTATGATTATATAACAATAAAGTATGATACGGATGGTGCCCAACAATGGATAGCAAAATATAATGGAGCATACAGTAGTACTGACAAAGCATGTGCAATGACAATTGATGGAAGTGGTAATATCTATGTTACAGGATATAGTTATAGTGCAAGTACTCGTGATGATTATGTAACAGTGAAATATAATACAGATGGTGTAGAACAGTGGGTAGCAAAATATAATGGACCAGCTGACAACTGGGATAAAGCAACTGCAATTACGGTTGATGGAAGTGGTAATGTATATGTTACAGGTGGTAGTCTCGGTTCTGGTAGTGATTGGGACTATGCAACATTGAAATATAATTCCGTAGGTATAGAACAATGGTCGATGAGATATAATGGGACAGGTAATGGTTATGATAAGGCATCTGCAATTGTAGTTGATGGAAGTGGTAATGTGTATGTTACCGGGGAAAGTTATGGTTCAGGTACTTATTATGATTATGCGACATTAAAATATGATGCAGATGGTGCAGGGCAATGGGTATCGAGATATAATGGATTAGCTAACGATGATGATGCGGCAGCTGCAATCGCAATTGATGGAAGTAGCAATGTGTATGTTACGGGATATAGTCATAGCTTGAGTGCTTTGGAAGACTATGCGACAGTAAAGTATGATGTAAACGGTGACGAACAATGGGCATTAAGGCATAATGGAGATTCGAATCTCAGTGATATTGCGTCTGCAATCGTAGTTGATGAAAGTAGCAATGTGTATGTTACAGGAGGAAGCCAATGCTCAGGTTCTTCTACGGATTATGTGACAATCAAGTATTCAACTGTAGGAGTTGAAGAAGAATTAAATGTCAGGAATCAAGATGTGAAATTATTTCAGAATCGTCCGAATCCATTTACTAAATCTACAGTAATTGCTTATCAAGTTCCATCTAATACCCAGAAATTTGCGACTATTAGCTTAAAAGTTTATGATTTAATGGGAAGGTTAGTAAAGACTCTTGTAAGTGAAAATAAGGAAGCAGGAAGTTATACTGTTGAATGGAATGGAACGGATAAATCTGGAAATAGAGTAGCGTATGGAATCTATTTCTATTCTTTAGAGGTAGATAATTTCAAAACAACAAAGAAATTTACAATATTAAATTAGTTAATAGAAATAATACTTAAGAAATTACCACTTTCCTGTTTGAAGATATTCGTGGATTGAACGGGCAGCGACTTTGCCTGCTCCCATTGCAAGAATAACCGTTGCAGCTCCTGTTGCTATATCACCACCTGCCCATACTCTTTCTTTGGAAGTCTTGCCTGTAGCCTCATCTACTACGACATTCTCACGTTTGCCCATCTCCAATCCTGGAGTAGTAGAAGGGATGAGTGGATTAGGTGAGTTGCCTATTGCTACTACCACAACATCTACCGGAGTTCTGAAATTAGAATTATTTATAGGGATAGGTCTTCTTCTTCCTGATTTATCCGGCTCACCGAGTTCCATACGGATGCATTCCATTTCACGTACCCATCCATCTTTATCTGCATGATATGCAATCGGATTGGTTAAAAAATGGAACTCAACTCCTTCCTTTTCTGCATGTTCTATTTCCTCATTTCTTGCTGGCATCTCTACCTTTGAGCGACGATAAATTATCATTGAGTGTTTTGCTCCAAGTCTCAATGCAGTTCGAGCTGAATCCATAGCTACATTGCCACCGCCGATTATTGCAACTCTTTTTCCTCGTATAATTGGTGTATCATATTCCGGAAAGAGATATGCTTTCATTAAGTTTGAGCGAGTGAGATATTCATTTGCAGAATATACTCCATTATAATTTTCACCCGGGAGGAACATAAACCACGGAAGTCCTGCGCCGGTTCCGACAAAAACAGCATCAAACTCTTCTAATAATTCATCTACTGTTTTTAATTTTCCTACTACGTATGATAACACAAGCTCAACACCCATTTTTTTGATATAATCAACTTCGCGTCCTACGATTGCTTTTGGTAATCTGAATTCCGGAATGCCATAAATCAAAACTCCTCCGGGTTTGTGCAGTGCTTCAAATACTACTACTTTATGTCCAAGTTTTATTAAATCTCCTGCGACAGTTAAGCCGGCAGGTCCACTTCCTATTATTGCGATTTTCTTGCCAGTAGAAGGGGCTATTTCAGGCATTTCTATTTTTCCTTGTTTTGCTTCCCAATCAGCAATGAATCTTTCTAATCTTCCAATAGCTACTGGCTCACCCATTTTTCCAAGGAGACAATATTTTTCGCATTGTTCTTCTTGAGGACATACTCGTCCGCAAATTGCCGGAAGGCTATTCTTGTTTTTCATAATTCTTACAGCTTCTATGAAATTGCCTTCTGCGATTTGTCCAATAAATCCTGGTATATCTATCTCAACAGGACATCCTTCCATACATTTTGGCTTTTTGCATTGCAGACAACGTTTTGCTTCAAAGATGGCTTCCTCAGGGGAATAGCCGAATGGTACCTCGTTAAAATTATGTATTCTTTCTTCAGGAGATTGCTCTCGTACTGGAGTTTTTACAGGCGATACTTTTGGCATATTAGGTGTTAACAGTTTTTGTTTTTACAACAGTTACTATTTTCATTTTTGAAATTTTCCAAAGACGTTTTTTCTTCTTTTAAATATATATTAAGTCGATTCATCAGTAAATCAAAATTAACAAGATGTCCGTCAAATTCAGGTCCATCCACACAAGCGAATTTTGTTTTGCCGTCTATTTCAACTCTGCAAGCTCCACACATTCCGGTTCCATCAACCATTATTGAATTTAGCGAGACGATTGTTTTTATTTTATATGGACGAGTTACATCTGTTACGACTTTCATCATTATTGGTGGACCGATTGCGACAACATGATTTATTTCTATCCCATCTTTTATGAGTCTTGTAAGTTCATTTGATACAAATCCTTTTTTCCCGTAAGACCCATCATCTGTTGTTATATAAAGTTCATCAGAAGCTTTCCTGATTTCGTCTTCAAGTATCAGAAGGCTTTTATTTTTTGCTCCGATAATAGAAATAATTTTATTTCCTTTTGCTTTCAGGGCTTTTAGTATGGGGTAAATTGGAGCAACACCAATTCCTCCACCTACGCAAACTACAGTTCCGAATAACTCAATTTCTGATGCTTTGCCAAGTGGACCGACAACATCAAGAATTTCCTCTCCTTCTTTAAACGTTCCCAAGTAGGTACTGGATTTCCCTACTTCTTGAAATACTATGGTAATAGAATGATTCTGAGGGTTGACATCAGCAACAGTTAACGGGAATCTTTCTCCTTTCTCGTGGGTCTTGATAATAACAAATTGACCGGGTTGTACTTTCTCTGCAATAGAAGGGGTTTCAATCTCAAACAACTTTATGTCTGGTGCAAGTACAACTTTTCTTAAAATCTTATTCATTATAGATAACTTGTTTAACGCAAAATTTTATGAAGTCAAGAAAAAATTTATACTAAATTAGTTAATGACTCCACAGAGCTTGCATACAATGTAGGGATTTGATTTATCAAATCCGAAAGGAACATGATGACTCGTGTCCTTACACAAAACTCCTCCATAATATTATCCGTAAGGGCGTTTAATTAAACGCCCTTACAATGCGGAATTAACGAAATTATTGTAAGCTTTCTTGGAGCTTTCTATTTAGAAGTCTTTGCTTTTAAAAGAGTTAGGTCTTATTGATTTGTTTGCCTTTTCTGTTGATTTCACAGCCACAATTAGAACATATCCATCCACCCCATAAAGTTTGTTTTAAGTTTTTTGGTATTCTGAATTTTGGCTGAGTTTTTTTACAATTTGGACAAATTATGTTAGGTTGAAATAAAGCAATACAAACTATTACTATCGCAATTACCCCTATTCGTAAAAACCATTCCATTTTGGTTCTCTCCTTTTGATATTTTTCATATAGAACATTTCAGCTCTTCTGACGATTGCTTTGCTACTCCAGTCAAAAGGTAAAAAGCAAATTCTTTCGCACTTCTACGGAAATTCAACCAGCTAACATTAGCATAATTGGTGTGGCAACAAGACACGAGTCCGAAGCTACATTAATGGTTAAACCCCATCCTACGGAACTGTCCACAACTCGACTTTTTCATGGGCGGACCAGGCTGTCTACTTGAGGACAATAAAATGAAAGAGACAACAATCTGCTACATCCAATTCATGCATGGGTTATACAGTATTAGTCAAATATGTAATATAATACTTGATTTACATCTACTTTAGTTGACCTTGCTTTATTCTCTTTAAATTTATTCTTAGAATCAATTATAACTTTTGTATTTTCTGAATAAATGACTTTATAAGGAAGATAATCAGTCCCTTGCTTACATTCATAATCCTTGTCCCTCTCTGAAGAAACCGATAATTGTGCTCTATCACCAAATATTATCACTCTATTTAGTTTTTCATATATTAAATTTTTATCTAAATCATTTTGGTCATTATACATATAGATATAGAGACTTGCATCATAATACTGTAACTCCTTTAAAAATTTAATATGCCAGCTAACATTCCCTATATGTATTGAGTCTTGCCGTGTTGGATTTTCTCGAAGTGATTTAATATGTTTCTTTGTTTCTAACCTTAATTCAGACAGGTTCATTAAAAAATTTATATGACAAGTTCCATCATATTCTTCTTGAAATATTCCATTTAAAATCGTTGATATGGTTTCAAGTTTATTCACTTGAATGTTAACAGTATCAACATATGTATCAAATACATCCCACCAATTTAAACACAGTGGATATTTCAATACAGTTGGAGCAAGCCACCGTATCTTTTTTTTACTAGGTTTATCTGTAAAATACTCAAACCCCGCGCGAATATCATATTCATACCCAGGCACAGACCTCATATAGTATACAATCATATCTGGCTTCCCATTTCTATTATAAAATAGGACAGAATCATTTTTAGATACATCATACAGCGTATACTGATTGTCCTTCCCATGTAGGAAGATGTTATATATTAAATTTCCTCCCAATTCTGTACCTCCTTGAAATCGTGGGTACAGTTCAGGGTAATTATATTTAATTAGTTTTCTCCGGACTGAACAATCCATCATTATTTTTGACAGATATACTCTTTTTTCATTTGAATTAGAAATCAAATAACTAATTTTATTATCATTTACATTTAATAAAGCACTATCTGATTTTACATAAAATTCTCTTCTCCCAATACTTCTATAAGGGATGACATTTTCTAATGTTGTATTTGATGAAATTGAAGCAAGTTGTACAATGTCCAAAGCGGATTTTTTCTCGCTAATAATATTAATAATTGCCCAATAACAGGAAGGGACGGCGAGTATGATTGCAATTAATAAACCATATTTTTTAAAATTAAATTTTTTGTCGGTATATGATTTTGTGTATTTACATTGAGGATAATTAATACAACCATAAAATTTTTGTCCTGTATTTCGATTTACTTTCTCAACTAATTCTTCTCCACACTTTTTACAGGAGTTTTTCATACGACACCTCATTATTAACTGTATAACATAAGGATATACAGCAAGAAATAAAAATTATATTCGGTAAATTCTGCTGTCTAACTTCAAGCATAGAATTCAGTACTTTATGTTATAAGCCCTTATAAACATATACTGTAATATACTATCAAAAAAACCAATGTTCTGTCAAGAGAAAAGATAAAGTTTTTGTTTCTTCTCTTTTTTTGTAGGAGCAATTTTAAATTGCGATTTATATTATCGCAGATGGAATCTGTTCCTACGCATAAAATCAAAAGAGAAATATTATTGAAGCTCCCTGTAGCAAGCTACAGGGAATCTTCGACCGTAAGGAAATTTTTCATTTTTTATATTCGCTCGCTAACCCCTACAGCAAGCTACGGGGAATGTGCTCGCTTTCGCGGTTCAAAAAATTCTTTAATTTTCTTCTTGCTCTTTTATTTAGATAGTGTAACCATTACTCAAAGACACCACAGATAATAGATAAAAAATGATTGTATCATTGTATTTTCAGACAGGTATTTGATATGAGATATTTCGGTACTGTTATAAGACCGCCAAGTGAGGCAAATAGCTATATACTTCAAGTTACTTATGGCTGTTCTCATAATAAATGTAGTTTCTGTCCTACTTATCTTGACAAGCCTTTTAGAGTTAGACCTATAAATGAGGTAATGGAAGATATTGAGATGGCACAAAAATTTATGCCTCAAATGCGACGAGCTTTTCTTGCTGATGGAAACTCTCTGGTATTGAGCAATAACAAGCTTATCTCCATTTTAGATGCTTTGAACTTAACCTTTCCTGAACTTCAAAGAGTAGGTATATATGCTAATGCCAGAGATATACTTCGTAAGACTGACCAAGAGTTGAAAGAACTTAGTGCGAAAAAGCTCTCAATAATTTATATCGGACTTGAAAGTGGGAGTAATAGCGTGTTAAAAAAAATAAATAAAGGGGCAACTGCAGAAGAAATGATAAAAGCTGTGAACAAAGCACAAAATGCAGGATTTAAGATTTCTGTCATAGGGCTTCTGGGATTAGGGGGAACTGAGTTTTGGGAAGAACATGCAATAGCTACCGGTAAAGCCATAAGTGCTATGAATCCTTTGTATTTTTCCTTATTGACATTGATGATAGTGCCAGGAACAGAACTTCATAAACAATGGGAAGAGAAGGAATTTATTTTACCTGAACCTTTAGATATGTTGCGAGAAATGAGAGTTGTTATAGAAAATATAAATGTTTCTTCAGGTTGTATTTTCCGTACCAATCATGCATCTAATTATCTTCCGTTGGCAGGTAGATTACCTAATGATAAGGAAAAATTTCTAAAGATTATAGCCCATGCTCTTACTGAAGGAAAATCTTCTCTTAAAGCAGAATTCTTGAGAGGATTATAATAATCTTCAACTCTCCTAAATAAATATTGACAAATAAATCAATCAACAATAGGATTGAAACGATTTAAAAATGATTGAAAAGTTTTTATGAAAGGGGGGACTTAAAATGGATACAAATCAAGAAGTGGAAACGACTCAGAATCAAGAAGGAGTTAACAAGAGGAGTGAAATGTACAAATCAATAGCTGGAAATATAGTACTACTTGCTGGGTTTATTATTAGTGCTTCTATTGCGTATGTTATGCATTCTTTGGTTGGAATTGGATTTATGGGGATAGGAATTTTGCTTACGGTTATGATTGGAGGAAATATTCTTTCGAAAGAACGGCAATTAACTACCGGAGAAGTTAGAAAAGCTATAGCAATTTCTTGTATATGTGTATTTTTTGGACTGATGGCATTTGGAAATACCATAAAACTTAATGATAGTGTTATCAAAGAAATTATTAAAAACTTTTGGTGGATAGTTATAACTGTAATTGGATTTTATTTTGGTGGAAGATCTGCAGAGAAAATAGTTGAGAGTGTTACTGGTAAATGGAGTAAAAGCCTTGAAGAAAAAGTAGCGGATATAAAAAAAGATGTAGATAAAGTGAAAAATGAGAAAAAAGGAAATGCCGACACAATAGAATAGAATGGAGGTATTAAAATGAGTGTTGACCCTTCGAAATCCAGAAAAATATTAGTCGTACATGGTGTTCAAACAGGTCGAGATAAAGATATAAATGCACAGGAGTTAATTAAAAAACTTATTATTAATCGCCTTAACGGAATTCCAGTTGATTTTGATACAGAGATGTATAGATATGAAAACATTAATGATAAAGCACAGGAAAAATTACGGAAAACATTTGATTTGTTCTTAAGTAACTTAACTAAAGAAATATCTTTTGCTAAACTTCTCGGCATAGCTGTTGATAAAGGAATTGACCTTGTCGGAGATGTAGTGATTAAATGTAGAGACGGTAGTACGGCAAAGGTTATTTGTGATGGGCTCATCAAAAAAATTGAAGACATTTATGAGGAAGGTAATCCTCTTTATATTGTTTCTCATAGTCTTGGTTCAATTTATGCGTTTGATGCCGTGAATCAATTAATTAAAGATGAGAGATACTTCAATCGGGATTCTCGTCGTACATGGCCTGTTCAAGCATTGGTAACTATGGGCTCACCTATTGGCTTGTCTATGTTTGATAGGAATGTTGTAGAAGAGTTAGGGGCAGGGCGAAAATATTTTCGTTGGATGAATTATTGGGCTCGGACAGACCCTGTTGTATCAGGTAATTTCTATGGTAAGCCGATTGAGAAATACCAAATTGCAGAAAAATTTACTACAAATTCCGAGACATCCGGTTGGTTAATTCAGGATCGTGTTATAGATACCGGGGAAGCTTGGCTTATGGCTCATATAGCTTATTGGAATAATGCCGATATTGGTGATGATTTGATTACATTAATTACAAGTTAAGGAGATAAAATAATGTATAGAAAAATTTTCCCGCTGTTTTTACTCATTGCTGTTTTTGTTGGATGTACTCAATATACATATTATGGAGCCATAGAAAGTGAAGACTCTAATGGAGAAATGAGAAACCATCTTGTTTATTGGACTAAAACGGAACGAGTATTGTGGTTTGATGAATGTTCAAGGACAGTACGTTTGTTAACGGAGTGTAGTTTAGAAACAATTGCTTTTAATGAAACAGAAAAAGATGGTATTATTTTCAGCTGTACTTCTAATCATAAAGGAGTACCTCCTAATGAGATAAGTATAGGAAAAGCTTGTGGCAGGATATTAGAGGTACAAAAGGTCAATGAATTAACCGAAGGTCCTTTGCGGTTAGAAATCTATTGTGAATATGTTTCTG
>JAUVIV010000110.1 GCA_030592575.1 bacterium
GCAGGATAACAGAGAGGATACCGGAAAGATATATGGCCAAAAAGTTTCTTCTGGTGGAATTCTTATAGGTACAGAGTTTATAATAAACGATAAAGGAGTAGGAACTTCACCGGACATCGTGTTTGATAATACAAATTTCATGGTAATATGGCGAGATTATTATGATATAGGAAAAGACCAGGTTCGTGGAAGAAAGGTTTCACAAGACGGTATTCCTGTAGATACATCCTTTCTTATTCCTGTAACGGGTTCTGACCGTGAGCACCCTCATATAGCTTTTAGTGATACAAATTATCTTGTAGTATGGGAAAACATAAGTAATCCTGCAAATATTTATGGATGTCTTATTTCTACCGGTGGAATTCCTTCAGACACTGTATTTCCAATAATAGAGAAGAATGCAACTTCTATGATAATTCCAGATGTTGCTTCTTGTGGTGAGAATTATTTGATAGTAACAATTACAAGGGACACTCTTTTCGGTAGAATTATTTCTCTTGAAGGTGAGCCATTGGGACTACCTTTTTTAATTAATACCGACGAAGAAATACGTATCTGGTCATCGGTGATTTGGGCAGATTCTGCATATCTTGTAGTATGGGAATGGGACATAAGTAAGGGGCCTACCGACATTTTAGGACAATGGGTTTCAAAAAATGGTACACTGATGGACACAACTTTTGTTATCTGTGATGCATATTATTATCAAGCTGTGCCAGCAAGTGCGTATGGCAACAATAATTGTCTTGTAGTATGGGAGGATACACGAGGAATGGATTATGATATTTATGGGACTATTGTGTCAACTCTTGGAGTGGAAGAGAGAGATTGCTTCGCTAACGCTCGCAATAACAGGTTAGAGGTTTATCCGAATCCGTTTTTCCAAAAAACAGTTATAGAATTTAATAACTTAAAAGTAGCGTCGGGGTTTATCCTCGACAAATGTGGGAGACAAGCTTTTATGCTACAAATTTACGACCTCAGTGGTAGAGTTATTTGCACATTGCCAATTACTGATAACCAAGCACCAATTACAAAAATAACTTGGGATGGAAAAGATGCTATGAACAAGAAGGTAAAAAGTGGTGTGTATTTTATTAAAGTTAGAGGAATTACGGAAAAACTTATAAAATTATAGGAGGGTAAAATGAAGAAAGTATTTTTTATGATAAGCATAGGAATGTTGTTTAGTGTTGGAGTGAGCAATGCGTGGGATTCTGCTACTCATCAGAGAATGACTGCGAATACTATAAATATTTTGAGAAATGCGTCGGAGACAAACCCTTCAACCTGCCCTCCTTCTTGGGCAAAGTATATACACAAAAACTCCTACGCATATCCTTCCTATCCAGAAGTCAGCGAGCCTACCAAAACAGAACTTGCTAATTGGGGTCCAGAAACTTACAATGACTGGCATTGGCTTGAAATAAAGTCTAATTGGAAGGGACAAGCTGTGAAACTTATAATCCAGATAATGGGAGGTCCCCATTATCTACGTGGAGATACCTTACGCCTGTGGCTTGGTGAGGATGGAAAGATAGATATATCTGACGATTGTGAAGTAAAATTCTTGTGGATGCAAATTATTTCTACTGACAAGATTGATTACATTGCCTCAATTTTCAATGAAGTCGTTACACCTCATCATGTTACTTCTGTTCCTAAAGAAGGTGAATACGTACAGAATCTATTAGTCAGTTCTATCTGGCCTGATAATTATAGTACTTTTTCGACATCAGATGATGTTCCTCCAACTACAATATATTATGGTACTAATGCACTTGACCATGCAGAAACTCAAGGAGGTGATTGTGATGGGTTTGGAAATCTTCCTGAAAGAGTACAACAATATTATAACTGGGCAAAATATTGTTGGAATACCGAAAACAATAAAATACAGGCATTGAGATGGTTAGGACGAGCATGTCACCTTATGCAAGATGCTACTTATCCACCACATGCTTTCCCTTCAACTATATTGGGATCAATAGCAACAGTTCATAGTATGAAATCTCTGGGAGAAGAGGCAGATGGGAAAGGACTTAGTGATTCTGATTATTATCCTACAAATGACCCATTTTTCTATATACATGGAGATAATGTAAATTTTCAAGCACGATTTGCTTTAGGTGAAGCATCCGCTATGAGAAAGTATTGTGATGGGATGAATCCTCACTGGTGGAATGCCTGGAGATTCGAAGAAGATGATATTGACTATGTGTTGGAACATATGATGTCTTGGTGTGCATCAATTACAGCGGGACTTATAGGTGGGTTTCTATATGAAGTGAATTTCATAGGTGAACCAATGGATGTTGCTACTGTCAATCCTCGTATATTTGGCGAAGATAGAATAGAAATAAGCTTCAAGGATGGCTCAATCAATGAGGCACAATTTAGAATAGAGAGAGCTTCGGAAGATAATCCAACATATTTTGAGTGGGCAGTAGATACTTTTGCTCAATCCGGTGAAGGTAGAAAGATTTCTTCTTTGGTCAACGATGAGCTTCTTCCTGGCAAGAAATATTATTATCGTGTAATTGCGGAGAATCAAGCTGGCTATTGGGAGTCAGATCCTTCGGTCATTGATTCGGCAACTACTTATTGGTGTAATCCTGTAACTGAGCTTCAAGTTACACCTCTTTCTTATACTGAAGCCGATATTAGCTGGAAAGATAACTCCGAATATGCAGTTAAATTTAATATATGTCCTATAAATGTTGATGTCGAGACTCCTGTAACTGAATGCAGAGTATCCTGCCTTGAGCCGAATGTAAAATACGGTTTTGAGGTTAAAGCAATTGATAATCTGGACAATAAGTCCCCTGTAGTTGAGCAAAGGGATATATTTTGTGGAGGAATAGCTAATATAAAACTTGATCCCGGTAGTAATGTAATACATGTAGAATGGGATAAACCGAATTTGTTTTTCCAGACTAAGACATTGGTTGTTAGAAAGTTATTAGCATTAAAGGGAAATGAAATTACTTGGACACCCGATAATGGAACAGAATATGAATTAGGAGTTGATGGTGATGTTATAATTGTATATAACGGAGAAAAGAGTGAATTTGTTGATGAGGAGCTTGAAACTTTTGAACGTTATGGATATAAGATATTTTCTTACGCTCCAAATCTCTCGGATGGAAAACCTACATACACTAATGGTATAGAACAAAGTCGAATGACTACTCCATTTCATCTACTTCACGAGGATACTTGGGTTAGAAATCTGGGTAAAAATAACATAGTAATTGCACCTGATAATACAATATGTATAGTATATGCTACTCCGGAGGAAGAAGGCATTAACTCAAAGATATGGTATGCAGAATCTACAGACGAAGGCGAAACATGGAGCAATTATTGTATTAGTGATGGAATAGAAAATGAAATTGCACATGGGGACCCTTCAATTGCAATTGGGGCTGATGGGACAATATGTGTTGTATGGTGTCATTCTAGATCTATGATAGAATATGATGTTTGTTTCAATTATAAGGACGCCTTTGGCTGGCATACTCCTACCATAATTCATGACGGAGGCTTTGATGCACGTCTTCAGCATCCAGACATTGCTGTGGATGGTACTGGGAAAGTGCACATTGCTTTTACCAAAGTTCGATTTGATGAAACAATTAGTCCTGGTTATCAGCTTCCGGGAGGGCAGGCTCTTTATTATCTTGAAATTTCGGATATTTCAAATATTACGGGTACTATTTCTACGACTGAATTAATGAGTGATACGAAATGGAATTCTGAACAATCTTTTAATTCAACTATTGCTGTTGACGGTTCAAATCACCCTCTTATTGTTTGGTCTGGAGCAGATGAAGAGCCTTATGTAGACGGAGCCCAACAATTTGGTTTCGGAGTTTATTATTACTACCACAATGGGAGCAATTGGGTGCCAACCCCTAATAATGCAAATGAACTTATTAAAATTGAGTCATACGGAACTAATTTTGCCGTTTGTGGTGGTAAAAGTAATAATTTTTACGGAGTATGGGAAAAATCTGATGAGATTCATTTTTCGAGTTTTAACGGAAGTTCTTGGACTACTCCTACTGTTATAAGTGGTAATATAACTGGGAATAGAAATCCTGTTATTAAAACTCTTAATGAGGACATTTATGTTGGATGGAAAGGTGAATATGCGGGCAAGCATGTCATCGGTTGTGCAAGAAACCATTTGGGACAATGGCAAATACCTTTCTCTTTGTATTCAACAACAGTACATCAAACCCACTTTCCTCATATTGATTTCGTTACGGAAGGAAATAACCGTTGTTTATGTGGGATATGGGCGTATGGAGATGAGGCTTTCCCAAATAAGGATAAATACAGCATTGTTTTCTGGAAAGATACACCTCCTGAAGTAACAGTTACTTCGCCAACTGCCTATGACAATCAATGCACGAAATGGAGACCGGGTGGGCTTTTATGTATTGAATGTGAGGTAAGCGATAATATAGGGATAAGTGATGTTAAGCCGTATGTTGTCAAACTCCCAAGTCTAATTGAAGTTTCGGAAATCCCTGGAATTACTCATAATAGTCCATGGGGAGTAAGTTGGATGATACCGGAAGATATACAAACAGGTGATTACAAGATAAAAATGAAGGTCTGGGACAATTTGGGAAATACGAGTGAAGATTTTAGTGAAACTTTTACTATTACTCGTGAACCTATCTTCAATGCCGGTTTTGAGGAAGGAGTTGCCGATTTACCTCCTGCTTGTTGGATTTCTTATGGAAGTGGAGAGAAAATTAAAAGCAACATATCACATTCAGGAAGTCATTCTTTATCTATTTCCCGGTATGGTTCTGACAATTACTGTGGTGTATACCAAAAGGGAATTCCCTGTCAGCCAAATACCACTTACTGGCTTAGTGGATGGATTAAGACAATAGACGAAGCACAAGAAGATCATCAGTCAGCGTGTATGGCACTTGGTGTTTGGGAACCGTATGAACATCATAGTGATTTTGGACATATATCAGGTAATACTGACTGGACTTATGTTTATGGCTCATGGACATCAGGACCGGAGGAAGAAACACTACAGGTTACTTTATATGGTACTCCTGACTTTACCGGTACAGCATATTTTGATTATTTAGAGTTGACCGTAGATGACCAGGGGCCGAGCGGTAATCTTTCTGTCAGTGGTGGAAAACCGGGAAATACAATAACAGTTACTTGCAATAATGCTTCAGATAATGTGGCTGTTGAGATGGTTCAATTTTATTATACTACAAATAAATGTGGTCCATGGTCTCATATTGGAACTACTTATCCTTGTAAGAAAAGTGGGACATTTAGTTATTCATGGGAAATACCTTCTTCAATTCCTTTGGAAAATAATCCTGACAATCCACAAACAGTCAAAATAAAAGCAGTTATTTATGATGCACAAGGAAATTTTTCAGAGAACGAAGTCTCCAATGTGACTTTCATTGACGATCAATCGCCACAGGTTTCGGTTCTCTCTCCGAATGTAGGAGTTAAATTTGAAATAGGAGATATGAATGCTATAAAATGGGAAGCTTCTGATAATGGCGAAATAGAATATACCGAATTCTTTTTGACACGAAACTATGGAGATGTAAGTGTAGAATGGGAACGTATTACCGCTCTTTCCAGAACCGATACTGCTTATCAATGGGTAGTAGAAGGTTCTCCTTCTAATGAGTGTCGGATAAAAATAAAAGCATACGACAAAGCTGGCAACTCTCACGAAGATATATCAGATGCAAACTTTTCTATTTGTGGACTTGCATCTAAAGACAAAGAAGCTACTGCTTATAATAACCAACGGAAGCTTCAAGTTGATTCAGATGGGAATTTACATCTTGTGTTTTCAAAGGATAGTATAATTCGGTATGCGAAAAATGAAAATGGAGAAGAAACTTGGTCTGCTGCGTATAAAGAAGTAATTGGTGAAGGAATATATCCGGTTATAGCACTTGATAATAATGATAAGAAAAATATGTGCTGGGTCGCTATAGAGGGAGATTTCACAATGGAAGAATATGTTGATGTACTTTATTATCTCTCTTCTAATAATCCCGGAGTAATATCCGAGCTTCTAAGGAAAGAGAGACCGGAGTTAATTATGGGAAATACTTTTTCGCCACCAACAATAGTTATTGATGAAAACGACCGCATACATATTGGAATTAATACTTTTGAAAAAGGCGAAGGTGGAGGATATGTAAAGGCAATGCGTTATCGTTCTTTCCCTGTAGATGAAGGACCCGGAGGTTTGGGAGATACAGATTGGGAAATCGTAGATTCACGAATTTCAGGAATTACTCTACCGCTTTCTGCTACCTTTTCTATTGCCTTACCATCTATTGATATAGATAATAATCAGAAACCTCATATAAGCTATACTTTTCCGGAAGAAGGATTATTTTTAGGAGAAAACACTATCTATTATGCATATAAAGATGATGGAACCTGGAATATAGAAGAGATTTCAGTAGGAGGTAACCATTCTTGTATTAACATCTATAATGATGCTATCAATATTATTTGGCAAGAAGATAAGAGAATCTACCATACACGGAAACCTGTGTTTACTGGCAGTTGGCTCTCATACGAAGTAGATGAGGATAATAATCAAACAAGTAGTTATCCGGTGATAGTTGCAGGTTCTTATGCTTTGTGGCAAGAATTTGATGAAATTTCTCCGAGTGTGTTTCAAAATAAGATTTACCACTCTTATTTTAATGGAAACAGATGGAATGCCTTACAAGGTGTAGGAATAACAGGTGAATCTCTTATCGGTGAATTTTTTCCACAAGCGGTAATGGCACCCAGATCTCTTGAGCCTCATGAGGCAATTCCCATTGAAGGACGTCCGGCAATACTTCATTTTGTATACACGTACGGAAACGTTGCTTTGGATGAGTATGAAATAAAATACGACTCCAAGGATGTGATAATTCCATCTTTTGAGTCAGGACTTATAACCTGTAATGCAAACTGGCAAACAAATACCTATATTACAGGAGATATGACAATAGCTCCAGGAGTTACTTTAACAGTTGAACCCGGTGTTACTATGTATTTTTGTTCTTCGGATGATCAGGATACCGGACAGGATAATACAGTACCGGAAATTGAAGTATATGGTACTCTGATTGCTGATTCTGCTCAATTTATAATAAGTAGTGAACAGTACTGGAGAATTGAGACATTTGGCCCGGAAGCAAGTGCTATATTTACAAGTTGTTTTATAGGTCATGAAAGCGAGTTGTTATTTTCCAAGTCTCCACAAGCTGGCAAAGAAAGGCTTGTGTGTGATAAAGATACAGATAAAATAGATTTGGCAATGCCAACGGTTTTCAAGTTTTCACAAAATTACCCGAATCCATTTGTTAAGAAGACAAACATAAAGTACCAAATACCTGTTAAGAGTAAAGTATCATTGAAAATTTATGATATAAC
>JAUVIV010000072.1 GCA_030592575.1 bacterium
CTTTCTGTAAGCATCAAATATGTTGAGATGTATGCAACATCTTCTATGCCTTCAGTTAAAATCAAATTATTACAGAAAAACATTTCATTAATTATTGGATTTAGAGACGGATATAGCTTTGCTAACATTCCTTCTTCTTTTAGCGCCTTTTGTCCAGATGATTCAAGTTTATCAGACAAATCTGCATATGAAAGCTGGGAAGTATAGGACATGCTGGGATTATCCTTTTCTCTAACAACTCTTATTGCCTCAAAATTGTCACCGGGAATGAATAGAGGATTATGTGAACAAATCAATATTTGAGAGTTTTTTTCTGAAAGATCATTTAAAGTTTCTGCAAGATATTTAGTTTGAGGGGGATGTTGATAAATTTCTGGTTCTTCTATCCCCATTATCAGTGTTGGAGCAGTTTCATCAGAAATATTTGTTAATTCTTGAAGTAAAGCAAGCATATATGATCGCTGTAAACCATGCCCAAATCTTGCCAAATCACTCTCAAATCCTCGCTCACCGATTTTGATATATGCCCAAGGTTCTTCAACTTTTACTGATTTGTCAGGATCTTGCTTCCACAGAATTTGAGCGGTAATACCAGGATGTGCCCAAGATTCCAAACTATCCTGCAACGTTGAGGATATTGAGTCTAATGCAGATTGCTCTTTTTCCAATAATTTTTGATATTCTTCTTGTGTGTCCTTTTTTAATTTGCCAACCTTGTCTGAAAAATTCACTTTTGATCTAACGGTTCTTGCTAATAATTGCCCTAAAGCCGAATTCTTTGATTCTTCGCTTTCCTCCGTTGCATCTTTTGATGCAGAAATAAAGACCCATTGGACATAGCGTGCTAACTTATCGGTTCCTCTACTCACGCCATAAAACTGATCTTCACTTGGGATTAAATCGCAATCATCAGGATGATTTTTTCATATTCTCTGAGAGCATTAACCATCGCAGGTTTTGTTCCTGCTTTGGGCAATTTAGTGTAGATATTTTGCAAGTCTTGATAAATCTTCTTCAATTCAGGAACTTTTTCACCATTCTTTTCTGCTTCAAAATACCCTCGGAAATCATCTAATCCTAGACGATTTCCATATTGTTTAACTTCGGCAGTGTTTGTAGTGAAATCAAATTTTGCAACAGAAGAGATGATCAATTTGTCTTGCCTTACATAGTCAGACAAATCTTTTTTTGCATCATCTGAAAGATCTATGAAAGTAACTGTGATTTTTACTGGTTTATCTGTGTTCTTATGATGAAAATCTTCATTGGTAAGTTTGCTAAGGTCGGTCTTACTATCTTTATATTGTCTGAAAAATACATTTAAAGCATTTAAGATAGTTGATTTGCCAGAACCATTTGTACCGACAAAACAAGTATAGTTATCAAATTTAATTGTCTCATCCTTGAAGCTTCTAAAATTTTCTATTCTTATAGATTCGATTTTCATGATTTCCCCCTTTTATTAGTAGTTAACATAAGATATACAGCAAGAAATAAAAATTATATTCGGTAAATTTTGCTGTCTAACCTCAAACATAGAATTCATTACTGCTCTTATAAATATACATTTCTCTTCGTCCTGTTATCAAAATATGAGCTTCTTATACAGCAATTACATGACTGTATAAAATCATAGTATCTCGCTTCGTTTGTTTTCAAGTAAAAGATTATCCGCTGGACTTATTATGCCAAAATCTCCCCTATTTAAAACATTGGTATATATCATCTGATTAGATGAATTTCTTTCGTAAAATATGGGGGAGAGGTGCGGGAAGTAGCGAATATAATCGTTGTACCAAGTGTGTTTATATCTTTCAATAGAGAACTTGCTTGAGCTTCTTGTTCATGGTCAAGGTTTTGGAATGGCTCGTCAGCAAGCAATAATAAAGGTTTCTTTGCTACAGCGAGTGCGATTTTAAGCAACTGTTGATGGGAGCTTGATAACTCTAAAGCCCTTGTATCATGATATTCATAAAGTCCTAATTTTTCCAGAGTAGATAGAATATTGCTCTTATTATATTTATTTATCAACTTAAGAGGGATTTCAAGATTTGCGAATACACTTTTTTCTTCTAATATATTTCCTTGTTGATGGATGAATCCAATCTTTATTCTGTCTGGTATATTTATGGTTCCTGTATCCGGAAGAAGTTCTCCTGATGCTAATTTAAGTAGAGTTGTTTTGCCTGAGCCTCCTTTGTTGGAGATTAGTAGAAATTCTCCTTTTTCTACCTTGAGATTTATGTTTTTTAAATTAAACTTGGAAACTTTTGTGAATTCTAATATTATCTTATTATCCATAAATCAAGAGATGTTGGTACGATTACTTTAACAGTTTTTCTACTTTTTCTACGATGTTGTTTGCGGTGAGACCATGCTTTTCGTATAGCTCTTGTGCTGAACCTGATTCTCCTAAAATCCCCTGAATTCCAATTCTTAAATGAGGTATCGGATGATGAGCTAAAATAATTTGAGCTACTGCATCTCCAAGTCCTCCGGCTATTGTATGGTCTTCGCAGGTAATAAATCCTCGTGTTTCATCACAAGCTTGCTTTATTGTTTCTTCATCTATGGGTTTTACTGATGCAAAGTCAATTACTCTTGCGTTTATATTTTTTGCTTTTAAGATTTCGTACGCTTCTAATGCTATGGGAACCATATTTCCTATGGCTCCTATGGTAATATCATTGCCTTCCCTTAGTGTGATTGCTTCTCCGAGTTTAAATTCAGTGTCTTTAGGATAAAGTATTGGAAGAGCACTTTTAATAAGTCTGACATAAAATGGTCCTTCTTTTTCGGCTACAAATCGAATAACTGCTTTTGTTTGGTTTGCACAACAAGGAACGATAACTCTCATAGTAGGCAATACTCTCATTAGGGCTATATCTTCAATTGCCTGATGTGAGTAACCATCTTCGCCAACTGCTACTCCGCTGTGGGATGCGACTATTTTAACATTCAATTTAGAATATGCGATGCCAAGTCTCACCTGGTCCCAGGCTCTTCCTGTAGCAAAAACAGCAAATGTTGAAGCAAAAACAATTTTATCACAAGATGCAAGTCCTGCGGCAGTGCTCATCATATCTGCTTCTGCTATTCCGAGGTCAAAGAATCTATCAGGAATTGCTTCTTTGAAGCGGCAAGTTCGTGTAGAAAACGATAAATCTGCGTCCATAACTATAATGTTTGGGTTGGATTTACCAAGTTCTATAAGTGTATCACCATAAGCATCTCTTAACGATTTAAGTTCCATATTTTCTTATTGAGGAGTGTCGTTACGGACTCTCGTCTATTTCTTTAAATGCTTGCTCTGTTTGTTCATGACTTGGAGCTTTACCGTGCCATGAAATTTCGTTTTCCATAAAAGAAATGCCCTTACCTTTTATAGTATTTGCGATTATCATTGTGGGTTTTCCTTTTATTTTATTTGCCTCAGAAAAAGCGGTTAATAATTCATCAAAATTGTGTCCATCTATCTCTAATACTTCCCACCCGAATGCTTCCCATTTTGACTTTAATGGATAAGGAGCTTTTATTTCTTCTATTGAACCATCTATTTGAAGTTTGTTGTGGTCAAGGATAGCACAAAGGTTATCAAGTTTATATTTTTTTGCAGTCATTGCGGCTTCCCATATTTCACCTTCGTTCATTTCTCCATCTCCAATGAGTGCATATACTCTATAATATTTATTATCAAGTTTTCCTGCAATTGCTATTCCATTTGCAATTGATAATCCTTGCCCAAGTGAGCCGGTGGATGCTTCAATTCCCGGTGTAGATAAAAGATGAGGATGTCCTTGAAGTGGGTTTCCTGTTTTTCTAAGTTTCCAGAGCCATTCTCGTGGAAAATATCCATTTCTTGAAAGCACTGAATAAAGAGTAGGTACGGCATGTCCTTTGCTAAGAATGAAACGGTCTCTGTTAGGTGATTTCGGATTTTCCGAGCTATGTCTCATTACATTATAATAAAGCGATACTACTATCTCAACGCAGGATAATGAACCGCCAGGATGTCCGCTTTTCGCAAACTCAACCATTTGGATTATATCTTTCCTTGTTTCTTTTGCTATTTGTTTAAGTTCTTCCATAAATAGTTAAACGCAGGAGCAAGTTCCGGTTTGTAATTTGCCTGAACACCTACATTTATTGTTTGTTAAATCTTTTGCTAATTTTATTGCCTTAATCATACTACTTGGATTTGCTAATCCTTTACCTGCTATATCAAATGCGGTTCCATGGTCTGGAGATGTCCTAACGAAAGGTAATCCAAGTGTTATATTTACTCCACCTCCAAAGTCATGGAGCTTTAAAGGAATTAATCCTTGGTCATGATACATTGCTACTATTGCATCAAACCCATCTCTCGCAAATAAAGTATCTGCCGGATATGGTCCTTCTGCTTGAATTCCTTTGTCTTGCACTTTCTTAATTGCAGGAGTAATTATCTGAGCTTCTTCGTCTCCAAAAATTCCTTCGCCTCCGTGTGGATTTAAAGCACAAACCCCAATCTTAGGAGAATTTATTCCAAGTTGACTTTTAAGGAAATTGTGTGTAAGTTCTATCTTATTTATTATTTCTTCTTCATTTAATGCAGTTGCTACTTCTTTAATCGGGATATGAGTTGTTACAAGAACGACTCTTATTGTATCTCCGACTAATATCATTGCAAATCGTTCAGTATGAGATAATTTCGCAAGAAGTTCTGTGTGCCCAAAGAACTCAGGGTCTATCAAGTTTATTGAAGCTTTGCAAACAGGTGCTGTTATTAGAGCGTCTATCTCTCCGCTACTCACAAGTTCCTGCCCTTTTAGAATAGATTCATAAGATGCACGACCAGCTAATTTGGATACTTTACCATATTCTATATCTTCTCTTGTAATATCCGAGCAATTTATTATTTCGTCATTCCATTTAATATTATAGCGTTTTTTTGTCTCATCAATTATGCTTTGAGAACCTATTATCACAATATCTCGTAGGGGTGAATCTTGTAGGGGCGAACCTATGTGTTCACCCTGAAGTACCTCTAATGCTTTAAGTGTAACTTCTGGACCTACTCCGGCTGGGTCTCCCATGGTTATTCCAATTTTCATTTTGATTTATATATTTTTAAAGTAAGTAAATTCAATGGATAAAGTGTATTAAAATTTGGTTAAATCCGATTACTAATTTTTTCACAGCATTCTTTTTACAAATATATCTTGTTTGAGTTTATGGATAAGTTTTCCGTAATTCATTTGCATTTTTTGTTGATATAAAAGTTCTTTGAGTTCGGGTCTCAATTCTTCCCAAGTTGGCATTCGTTCTTCTCTAAGCTCAATTGGTTTGATTATCTGAAAACCCATAAGAGTATTAAACGTGTATATTTTGTCAATTTCTATGGATTCAAGTTTGGAAAATGGGGTCTTTTGCAGTGGGATAAATCCGTCTCCCCAGTTGAGAATTTTTGTGGTATGCAAAGGTAATCCTTGAATTGCGTCCATATCTTCTTTTTCTAAGTTTTCTTTTACTGTTTCTATTATTCCTTTTATAGCTTCAGAATCTGCTTTAATTGGCTGGATTTTTATCATAATATCCGAAAGGGTTATTAGGTCTTCGTATTTGCTATTGCATTGAACGATGTGATATACATTTCCAATTTCAGTGAGTTTTGTTTCTCCTTCTTTCATATTTATTAGAATAGACTGAAACTCCGGAGCTAAATCCATTGGGTTCAGAGTTCCTAAATCTCCTCCTCGTTGGCTTGTAATAGGGTCATCTGAATATTTTTTTGCAAGCTTACTAAAGGATTCTCCTTTGTTAATTCGTTTCAAAATATTATTTGCTTTCTTTTTTGCAATATTTTTAGCTTTGTTTGAAGCACTATAATATACATCTACACCTAAAAAGTTTATAGCGGCTGGCATAGGAGGAATTGAATCTTTATAATTATTGTAGAAATCGATAGTTTCTATATCACTTACTGCTAACTCTTTGCCGAACTTTTTTTGAAATAGTTTCTGGATAAGCAAGTTTTCTCGCATTTCTTTTGTGTATTTTATTCTTAAATCTTTTTCCGTTAATCCTGAACGACTTAATTCAAGTTCATATTCTTCGTCAGATAAAAATCTACCACGAACTTTGAGTATAGCATCTTCCACAGCATTGCTGATCTCTTCTTGTTTTATAGTCAATGTTTCTTTTTCTGCACAAATCAAAAGTAATTTATGTTCAATTAAGTGGTCAAGAACTTTTGCCATATCTCGTTCTTGCAAAAGAATCGTAGCTTCCTCAATATCGGATTGACTTATGACCTCATTCCCAACGATGCCAACTATTCTATCTATAACTTTTGCTCTAAGAGGTGAGGATATTAGAAGAATTAAAAGAAGTAATTTATTCATAAATCCAAAATATCAAATCAATATAGAAAGTCAAGAAAAAAAGATTTTTGTATTAGATACAAAAAGAACATAGAGGAAAAACTTGAATCACAGGCTTAGAAAAAATGTCATTGCGAACTCTTCGACGAATGTTACCCCGAATCCTTCATTTGTCATTTTGAATCCTTCATTTGTTATTTTGAATCCTTCATTTGTTATTCTGAATCCTTCACTTGTCATTCTGAACCCTTCACTTGTCATTCTGAGCGGAGCGAAGAATCTCAAAATATCGTTCAGGATAAACTTCGTGAAGCAATCTCATTTCCTTTAACTGATGAGATTGCCACGGACTTTGCCCTCGCAATGACAATTTCATTGTTATCTTGTGTGAATCCGTGTGATTGATTGTGTGATTTATATTATTGCAGATGGAATCTGTTTTTACTTTGGAATCCAGAAGCTTGTTGTTGCATATGGTTTCTGTTCGGGAAATTTATAGGGCGTTAAATTTAACGCCCATATTGTGTTAATCTATTTCATCTGTGAACATCTGTGTGCAATTTTTAAATCTTTTATTAACAAGAAAAAGCAATCACAAAATTTTTTTGACACATAAGTTTACTGAAATATTTTATTTTTGGTGGGGGAGATGCAGATTTTTTGTAGATTAATATGGATTGTAATTTAATCGGGTAAATTTTCCAGATATTCTTCAAGTATTACAAAAGCCGCTAATTTATCTATTTCTTTTTTGTTTCGACTTGGTTGTTTGCCAATCATTTTTAAAATAGATTCAGCTTCACAGGTAGTAAATCTTTCATCCCAAAGCTTAACGGGAACTTTGAATTTAGAGCCCAATTCTTCTGCAAATTTTTTTGTGAGAAGTGTGAATTCTGTTTCAGTATCGTCGGTGCGTAAGGGGAGTCCTACAATTACGGTTTCTATGTTATATTGAAAAAAAACTTTTTCTAATTCTTCCCATAAGTTTTTTATATCAATTGTTTGTAATGGTTGAGGGATGTTAAGTTCGGGAATTGTTATAGCTAATCCGATACGCTTTTTCCCAAAATCTATTGCTAAAATTCGTCCTTCAGTCATTTATTTTTCGCATTAGGATTACTTAACTTTTTTTATTTTTTCTATGTTTTTATTCTCACCTAATAATACGAATCTATCTCCATTAATTAGTCCGTCATCAGCACTTGGGGCAACTATTATTTTTTCACTAAAACCAACTTTACCGGTTTTGTCTGTTTGCATAATTTTTCTTTTTATTGCGACAATTTGAACTCCATATTTTGTGTTGATTCCAAGATTCCCGAGAGTTTTACCTTCAAAGTTTTTAGGAACATCTACTTCTATAAGAGTATGTGAAGAAGAAAGTTTGATATATTCAAAAATCCCAGGTGATATGAGAGATTCTGCAAGTTTTATTCCCATCTCTTTTTCAGGATAAACAACTCTTTCGGCACCAATTTTTTGGAGTATCTTTCCTTGAAGTGGGTCCAATGCTTTACTTATTACTTCTTTAATTCCAATTTCTTTTAGGATAAGAGTTATAAGAACGGAGCTTGCAATATCTTTGCCTATCCCAACTATTGCTGCATCTACGTTTTCTATTCCTGCATTACTTAAGTCGTTTTTATCAGTTGCATCTAATTCCAGGGCTCTCGTTGCAAATTCTGCTGCATCTTTAACTTTCCCACCGTCTTTATCAATTGCAATGACTTGCATTCCTTTTTCAGATAATGATTGAGCTACACTTATCCCAAATCTCCCAAGTCCGATAACTGCAAATTGCTTCATTTTACCTCCATTATTTTTATCCTGTTAAAACAGCTTCTTTTGGAAGCTTGAATGTTTCACGACCTACTGTCTGGATAATTGCTGTTCCTATAGTTAAACTTCCTATTCTTCCAATAAGCATCGTAAAAATGATAACAACCTTTCCTAAATTTGTAAAGTCATAAGAAAGGCTGCATGCCGAATTTATTGCAGAACCTATTGAAAGTCCAACAGTTCCAAATGCGGAAGTTACTTCAAATAAAAGTGCCATAAAGCTTTTATTAGATTCGGATAAACTCAAAATTAACATTCCTACACAGATGACTAAAATTGATACGCTTGTGATTATGAATGCTCGTTTTGTAAATTGATTATCAATGCTTCGTCCAAATCCATTTATGTCTTTTTTGCCACGAAAATATCCATAAATACTCATAAATATAAGTAAGGTAGTTGTTGTCTTTATTCCACCTCCTGTACCACCCGGAGATGCTCCGATGAACATAAATATCAAACTAATAAGGCGAGTTGTCAATTTGTACTCCCCAACATTTACTATTTGAAAGCCTGCTGTTCTTGGAGTGGCGGATTGGAAAAAAGAAGCTCCTAATTTATGCCCAAATGGCAAATTAGCAAGGACTCCATTCCATTCAATTGTAAGTATCAGGAAAGTCCCGATGCCAAGTAAAACAATAGTAGATAAGAGAACTAATTTAGTGTGAAGGCTGAAATGTATACGCTCTTTACGGATTCTTTGATAGATTTCTCGAAGAACTATAAATCCCAGACCTCCGATAATAAAAAGTATACTTATAGTGAAAATAATACAAGGTTCACGGGTAAATTGAGCAAGATTATCAGAAAAGAGAGTAAATCCTGCATTACAGAATGCCGAAACCGAATGAAAAAGTCCTTTGAATATTGCATCAATCCAATTAAATCCAAGTCCCCAGAAGCAAAAAGCTAATATAAAAGTACCGAGTATTTCAAATCCTATTGTAAATTTAACAATCTGAAGTACGAACTTGCCTATTTTCCCAAATGGATAGCCTGTAGCTTCTTCTGTCATAGTAGTTTGACGGATAGACAGTTTTTTTCTGAGAACAATAAAAAGTGAAGATGCTATAGTCATATATCCGAGTCCTCCGAGTTGAATAAGGATAAGTATAACTATTTTCCCAAATCTTGTGAAATCCAAAGGCGTGTTTTTAACGATAAGTCCTGTAACACAAACACTGGAAGTGCTTGTAAATAGGCTATCTATAAATGAACATCTTGAGCTGATAGAAGCAATAGGTAGAGAGAGCAAGCAAGCACCTATGAGTATTATGATTATGTAACCAAATAAAATAATTCTTGGTGGAGTGAGTATTCGGTGCATTTTTTGTAGCATAAGATTTTTATATAAACTTAATTAAAAAGTGTCAAGACATATTTTATTTTAAAATAAGAACAGATGCCTTAATCTGCCACAAAGACATTTGTAAGGGCATTAAATTTAACGCCCTTACCTAAACAGACCATAGATTGAAGATATAATGCCAATTGTGTTCTCTGTGGTTCAAAATATTATATCCGTATAAATCTGTGTGCGAATATCTTTTATGTGAAGAATAATCTATGTTTTCTGTTGGGGAATTAAAGATAGTTTGTAGGGTAACAGAGAACGTCTGTTACCCTACTTATAAAAGTAAATCGTTTTTATTTTTCGGATGCAAGGGTTCCGCCAATGCTCCAGTTCTCTTTAGGATGGTCTTTTATTATAATTTGAACAGCATCTTCCGGGCATCCTGTAGTCTTTGATACTACATCTGTAACTCCCTTTACAAGTTTTCGCTTTTGCTCAACAGTTCTTCCTTCCCATAAATCAATTGTTATTACTGGCATAATTACGCCTCCTTTCTTCTAAAATTTTGATTGTATTCTTCAATTAGTCCTTCATCAGCGAAACTATAATATTTATTATCGCCTATTATAATATGATCTAATATTTTAATTTGCATAATATTTCCGGCAAAAACTAAATCTCGTGTTATCTCTTCATCACTTTTACTTGGATTTATACTTCCTGTAGGGTGATTATGTGCAAGAATTAAAGAGGTTGAATGGTAAGCGATTGCTTTTTCCATAATCTCTCTTGGGTAAACAGCACTTGCTCCTACGGTTCCTTTGAATAAATCCTCTGCTTCAATAATTTTATTTTGTCCATTCATAAAAAGAACTTTGAGGTGCTCTTTTTTGAGATCTCTCATAGATAGGTATAAATAATCATAGACTTCTTGTGAGGATTTGCATACAGGTTTTTCCCCAAGTTTTTGCTTCAAGAATTCTTTGGTAAGTTCCTGAACGAATTTAATTCCTGCGGCATTAACGGGACCAATCCCTTTTGTCTTTTGTAAGTCCTGAGCGTCTGCTTCTAAAATTCCTTTTAGATTCTTGAATTTAGTTATTGCTTCTTTGGCTTGTTTTTTGCAATCTTTGCGAGGAGTCCACATTGTGAGGAGAAGCTCTACAATTTCATAATCATGGAATCCTGTAAGTCCTGTCTTAAGGAATTTTTCTCGCAATCTTTCTCTATGTCCAAATCTATTATCTTTTTCCATTACTTATCTTTTTGATATTTTGTTTAACTTTTACCTATTTTTTAGATTAATTTTATTAAATAACCGAATTCCTTATGAGTTCAGTAAAATCTTGAAACATCAAATTGTTCTTTATTTTCATCTTTGTATTTGTATTTTACTATTTTTATAAGATAAAGAATAAGGAGAATCTGGATACAGATTAATTAATTTTTCTATCTTCTTCTTAATTTCTTGCTGCGAAGCTTTTTGCGAATCTACTAATTTACGAGCATAATAGATTATTAAATCTTGAGCTTTTGAAGAATAGACACTGCTAGGATATAGTTCTATTACCTTAGAGTAAAGTTCTATTTTTTTTCTGTCTCCCCCTTGAGTTCCACGTACTTCAAAGAACAATCTTTGAGCTTTCTTTTCTTCTCCTTCAGGTTCCTTTACATTAATTCCAAAATTAATTGGTGATTCTAACTCACCTTTCCAGAACGGCAGATAATCAGGTGCTCCTTCTCCAAACATAAGCAAAGATTTATATATCATATTTTTTAAATGATATCTCCCATGACTAAAAAGATTATAATTTATAGTAATATCATAAAAACCATGAAGAGTATCTCCTGGACTCAAGCACATACAGTTTCTCTTCCAGAATACAACATCTTTATAATATCTATCGGAAAACCTTCTTAAGGAGATGTGCCAGCCTCCTACATATAATTCTTCCTCTGTTTCTTCGTTGAAAATGCGAAAATTTACATTTCCTCCTTCCCCGGTCATCATCTTGTCAATCCACACAGTATCCGGACTTATATTATGGATAAAATAGTCTACCCAAATCGGCTCACCAACCAGATAAATCTCTTTGGGATTATATATTTTTGCCTTCATCGTAATAGGTGTAGCATTCACATTGAATCCTAAAAATACAAATGCAAGAATAAACACTTTTCTCATATTATCTTTTTCCATTTGCTGAAATCTCCTGCTTCTAAATTCTTTTACAAGCTTTTTCATAGATGTCAAAGAAAAAAGTTGAGGTATAAAAATTTCTGGAGCATAATTCAAATGATGGATAATTCATGGTTTCTTTTTGCAATTGGGTGCTCATTTTTTAATGCATTGCACGGAGTTATAATAAAAAAGCTCACCCGGATATTGCCTTCACGATTCATTGTCTGGGCAATGTTTGTTTTTGCAATTCCTTTTATCGCACTAATAATTGTTTTTGTTGATATGCCGCAAGTAAAACCGATTTTCTGGGTTGCTTTGTTCTCAGTTGTTTTAATCAATGCATTAGGAATTACACTTTATGTGAAAGCATTGAATTTATCTCCACTCTCACTCACTATTCCATTTTTGGCATTTACGCCTCTGTTTTTAATCTTCACAAGCAATTTGATGCTCGGTGAGCTTCCGAGCAAATTAGGAATATTTGGCATAATTTCTATTGTTATCGGGGGCTATTTTATAAATATTGAACACATAAAGAAAGGGTTTTTTGCTCCTTTCAAAAATATCTATCGAGAAAAAGGGAGCTTGCTTATGCTCATAGTAGCATTCATTTGGTCAGTAACTGCAAATATTGAAAAAATATGTGTACAAGCATCATCTCCTGTATTCTATATTCTTCTTTTTCATATTATTTTTCCGATAGTCTATTTACCTATAATGTTAAAGACAGGTATCAAAGTCAGTAAAATTAAAGGGAATATAAAAATGCTTATATTATTGGGCTTAGTGGAGGCAGTGTTTATAATTTTCCAAATGTTCGCAATCCAGCTTGCCTACGTGAGTTATGTAATTGCAATTAAGAGAGCAGGGCTCGTATTCTCAATAATATTTGGATTGCTGTTCTTTAAGGAAAAGAATATCTTATTAAGACTTGCAGGTGCGTTGTTTATAGTACTCGGTGTGTTTTTTATCGTTATGAGGTAACTCATATTCTTTACTGCTTTTTTTGTCACGAAAGCACGAAATATTAAAAACACGAACTTTTTTTGAATGTGGATAGCAACAGATTTTTATGGTTTACCGGATTTTTAAATCTTGTTTTTTCTGTGTTAATCTGCATGCTAATCTTTTTTTGTGATAATTTTGTCTTTTCGTGTCTTCGTGGTGATTTTTTGAATTTTTAGACTTCTATTATTGTAACGATGTTACCTTACAAAAGTTAGTTTTTTGGTTTCTATAACTTTATTGACTTCAATCTGGCAAAAATATATTCCTGCTTGGGGTGGCTTGTAGGTTATTGAATAACTACCGGAAGGTTTATGTTCATTGACCAATACTTTTATTAATTG
Source organism: bacterium (assembly GCA_030592575.1). Lineage (GTDB taxonomy): Bacteria > Hydrothermota > UBA3073 > JACQXS01 > JACQXS01 > JAGMCN01. The sequence goes on from JAUVIV010000072.1 coordinate 13,027, forward strand.
TCCTGACAAATTATATATTCTTAGCTTTACTCCACTTTTTTGTGGAACTCTATATTTAATA
>JAUVIV010000155.1 GCA_030592575.1 bacterium
CGAAGCAATCTCGTTCTTCCACCCCCGACATACTAATTATCTCCCCATATATATCATAATCATAATAACGACTATCCTGCCAAACTACAAGACAACCTGTGCTACAGCAACTAACGGCAGGACTGTATCTCCAGCAATTATCAATACCTATCATAAAGCTTGTATCAATAAGAGAGCCGTCTTTTGATATCCATTGTCCATAAATCTCGTATGAACCACTACGTTCATCATTCCATACTACAAAATATTTATCATTGGTATAGATAACATCTGGTCTCCATTCATCATAAAGAGGATTCCCAGCTACTGAAAAACGTTCACCTAAAAGTTCTCCGGAAGTAGCAACTAATTGTCCATAAATATTACCGTTTCCTTTCGCTATTTCCATCTGAGAAACAACGAGATAATTTTCTCCACTAAAAGCAACAGAGGACTTTATATAACCATTTGCTAATGACAAATCACTCATTACAAAAAATGCTGTATCAACAGGAATACCATTCGTATCAATAAATCGCCCGTATGTTGCAAAATCATCTATATTATTCCATACCACAAAATATTTTGAATCACCAAATACTACATCGTGGTTTTGCCCTTCAGGTGGTGGAGTAACAATTTTCACAGGTAAACCCTGTAAATTACCATCCGGAGTAACGAATTGACCTAATATGCCCCAAATTGCTTCTTTTTTGAAAACAACGAAATAATTGTTACCATCCCATACTATACGAGGACATGTATAGGTAATATCCTCATTCTGAGATATCCTAAAATCATCTAATAATTCACCAGATGGTAAAACAAATCTACCGTATATTTGAGCATTATGACCATTTCTATTATCATACCAAACTACGAGATACTTACCTCCTCCAAAACAAATATCAGGTCTGCTTTGAAGAAGAGTATCATTGCAGATTATAAAATTCGTATCTATGTGAGTTCCTGAAGTAGAAACAAATTGACCGTAAATATCCCAATTCCAAGTTTTAGAAGGACGTCTGTCATACCACACCACAAGATACTTCTCACCATCAAAAGCAACTCTCGGCTTTTCTTGGAAACTATCAGCATCACATATTACAAAATCACAAAACATAAAAGTCAATAATAATAAGCTCATATTTTTTTATAGTTTTAAATTTTAGAAATAATCATTTTGTATTCGCTGTCATTCTTCTATGAGTAGCATCGTTCCACGCATTACTTATTCCGGCACCAAACAACATTCCTACACTTATCATAAAAAATATTCTCTTCATCTTACCCTCCTCAGTTTAATTATTTTTATTGGTTCATAACCTCTTGTCTTCACAAAATAAATTCCTGCCTGTAAGTTTTTACCTATGATATTTTCCTTTGTCTCCTCTACTAATCTCCCCATCATATCATAAACCTTTAGATTAACCTTTTGTCCTTCACTAACCCCCAACCCCTTAACCCTAACCCCTGCAGTAAATGGATTGGGACAGACTTCCAACTTTACACTTTTTACTTTGTACTTTTCGCTTTCCTCCACGCCTGTAAAACTAACAATACTCCCATACACGTCGTAATCCCAATTTCTCGTATCACTCCATACTACAAGACAGTTATCATTTCCATAGGCACTTACAGGTCTATATTGATCCAGATACGCATCACAAATAGTAAAACATGTGTCTATTAGCACCCCACCTTTAGAGAGCCACTGACCAAATACATCAATTTCCGTAGGACCACCGCTTTCACCTCCCCACACTACAAGATAAGACGAATCTGTCCATATTACAGAATATGCTCCAAGTTTTTCCGTAGCAATGGCAAAAGGCTCACTCAAAGGAATGCCCGTAGTAGAAATTAATCTCCCAAAGATAGTATCTATTGAATTATCTCCTAATACCAGATAATTCTCACCACAAGAAGCAACATCTGGAATTATCATAGAAGATTCACCCTCTATTATGAGAAACCCTGTATCCAATGGAACTCCATCGGCAGAAATAATACAAGCATTGACATTCATTATTCCATTTGGTAAATCTTCCCATACCACCAAGTAATTTGTATCACTGAAAGCTATATGGGGCCAATTACGTTCCGAACCTGTTACAGGAATGATAAAGGATGTATCTATAGGAATACCTCCTTGTGAAACTTGTCTTCCACGAACCTGGTCCTTTCCTATATCGTAATAATCATTCCATACAACCATAAAATTCGTATTACCAAACACGATGTCCGGTGAAGTTCCTACTCCTTTATCGTTTATTATAAACTCTGTATCTATAAGAATTCCACCAGGAGAAACTTTTTGCCCATATATCTTTCCGGTATCTCCTCGGATATCTTTCCATATTACGAGATAATTAGTCGTTCCAAAACACACTTCGGGAGAGATTTGATTACTCTCTACAACACAGATAGGAAAATTAGTATCAACAAGAGAGCCGTCTTGAGAGACAAACTGTCCCCAAATATCACAGTCTCCAGACCTTTTATCTTTCCACACTACGAGATAATTATTCCCATCAAATGCAACAGAAGGTTGTTCCTGATACTCCGGAGCTGTGCAGATTGCAATATCCCCCACAAGGAAAACCAAAAGTAAAATATTAGAAATAATCATTTTGTATTTATCACCATCCTTTTTTTCTACCCGGCTCTAACCGAGGGTTATAAAGCACCCTTTCTTTTTTGTAGGAGCAATTTTAAATTGCGATTTATATTATCTCAGATAGAATCTGCTCCTACACAAGTTATTCAATATCTTCCCTTTTTGGAGTGCAAAAACTCTGTTTTTGCATTGCAACAACATCGTTGTTGCACTC
>JAUVIV010000001.1 GCA_030592575.1 bacterium
AATATTTTATTGAAGGTTCTGGCAAGAGTCAAAAAGAAAAAGCTATTTTCCTTATTCACAAATTCCATAATCTTGCCTTTGCTCTTTTACTCAGATATTGTAACCATCACTTAAAGACATTACAATTTATGCAATTTATGATTTAAAAACTTTGCATTTACAAAAAACCATGTTATTTCATTTAAAATAATGAAACATATTTTTCCACATATAAGAAAACCATTGAGATATATAGGAAACGAGATTGGTGCAGTGCATAAAGAGTGGGAACAAACTCTTGTTAAATTCGTTCTTTCTTATCCGGATATGTACGAACTTGGAATGAGCTGTCTTGGGACAAAAATAATTTACTCTCTATTAAACGCAAGAGACGACACGCTTTGTGAACGAGTTTTTGCTCCGGCGCTTGACCTCGAAGAAGCATTACTCAAAACAAATACCCCTTATTGCTCTATGGAATCTGACATTCCATTAAATAAATTTGACTGCATCGGATTTACCCTACAATACGAACTCACTTACACTAATGTTTTGAATATACTGAAACTATCACAAATTCCTATTTACCGAGAAGCTCGAAATGAATCCGACCCTCTTGTCATTGCAGGTGGAAGTTGCACTTCAAATCCAGCTCCGATAGCAAAGTTTTTCGATTGCCTATTCATAGGAGAGGCAGAACAATCTCTTCCAAAATTCGTTGACCTTTTGGTAGAGCAAAAAAAGAACCACTTAACCCGACAGGAATTACTCAAAGAAACATCCAAGATACAGGGAATTTTTGTCCCCGGCATTAGCAAAAAAGCAACTCGGGGTTCCTATGAAGAATTAAAAGATGAAGATTTCCCCCAAACTCCGATTCTGTCTTTTGTCGAAACTACACGAGATTCACTTATTATTGAAACCGCAAGAGGATGTACTCGTGGATGTAGGTTCTGTCAGGCAGGAATGATAGCCAGACCCTACAAAGAAAGACCTATTAAATCAGTGCTTGATTTGGTTAAAACAGGAATCCAGAAAACAGGATATAATGCCGTCTCTTTGCTTTCTCTCTCAATAGGCGACCACACTGAACTTATTCCAATTATCAAGGAAATCCAAAAACAAGGCATAGAAGTCTCGCTTCCTTCACTCCGCGTAGAAACAATAACTCCTGAGCTCGTAAAATTAATAGGAAAAGGTGGAATAACTATTGCCCCCGAAACAGGAACAGAAAGACTAAGAAAAAAAGTCAACAAGCCAATATCTGATGATGAATTATTGGCAACTTGTGAACTTGTAGCTCGTTACGGGTTTACTCATATCAAACTATACTATATGCTTGGACTTCCGGGGGAAACACAACAAGACATAGACGGAATCATAAAACTCACTCGTCGCATCGCAAAAGCAATAAAAGGGAAAAAAGTAACAGCATCTCTTTCTCCTTTTGTCCCAAGACCACATACACCATTTCAATGGGAAGCCCAAGAAAGCGTTGAAGATATATCGCTAAAAATAAAATATATCAAAAACAATCTACCTCGCGGAAACATAAAAGTAAAATACAGAGAGACGTTAATGGCCACGCTTGAAGGGATCTTTGCAAGAGGAGATGAAAAACTAAGCGAGGTAATCGAAGAAGCTTGGAAAAACGGAGCAAGATTTGACGGTTGGAGTGATCATTTTAATTTCAGTCGATGGGAAGATGCTTTTCGTAAATTTGGAATAGATCCTTATGCTTATTTAAACAAGCGTTCAATGGACGCCCCTCTTGATTGGGACATAATAGACATGGGAATTGACAAGGAATGGCTAAAGAAAGAAGGAAAAAAACAAGAACCAACCACAGATTGTCGAATTGAAAGATGTTACGGATGCGGAGCTTGTAAAACACCCAACCCCATACCAATTGTAAAAAATAACGAGATAGAAATACAACCCGTAAGTAACATCCGTTACGGAAGACCGCCAAAACGCAAAGACTCAGAGCATAATATAAAATTAAGATTTAGAGTAAAATTTGAAAAAACAGAGCAGTTAAAATTCTTAGGACATCTTGATTTTGTAAAAACAATAACTCGAACACTTAAGAGGGTAAACCTTCCTCTCGTATATTCTCAAGGATTTACAAAGCGACCAAGCATTTCATTCTCATCTCCAATTCCTTTTGGAATAACAAGCAGGGAAGAATATTTTGACATCTGGCTAAAATCACCTCCCTGCAAAGATATAAAAATTTTACTTAATAGCAAACTCCCCGATGGGCTTAAGATTTTGCAAGTAAGTCCAATAGTAGAAACCGCTCCTTCTTTGTTCGAGGAATTAAAACGATGTGAATATAGAATAGCAGATATAAACGTGCCCGAGAAAACAATTCAAGAATTTATGTCAAAGAAGGAAGTATTGCTACGCGACATAAATATTCGTCCGGTAGTTCTCGCAATAGAATCCCAATGTGTAGGCGAGAAATCTCATCTTGTTTCTGACGAACTTACAATAACTATGCAAATAGGAAAAGTAAAACCCTGGTGGATTATCGAAGCATTGCTTGGAATCTCCGAGGATAAAGCAATTAACTTCAAGATAGAGAGGATTAAATATTGCTGATCGTTTACAGCTCCTCAAAGATTTCTATTTTCGAGCACTCACAAAAAAGGAATCCTGAAAAATTATATCTGTTCGGATTTCGGCTCACGAGTCATTAGGTCTCGTATCCCATCACGAGGAGATTTCTCGTTAAAAAGAATTTCAGATACTTCGTGGGTTATTGGCATAGAAACTTTATATTTCTCTGATAATTTAACCGCAGCTTTTGTAGTAGAAACTCCTTCCGCCACTTCAATCATATTGCCAAGAATCTCGCGAAGACTTTCTCCTCGCCCAATTCGTTCTCCCACTTGTCTATTCCTTGAATCTTTACTGAACGACGTGGTAATAAGATCCCCTAGTCCTGATAGCCCCGCAAAGGTAAGCGGATCTGCACCCATTTTGGTTCCAATTCTCATAATTTCTCTTATTCCTCGAGAAAGGAGAGAGCCTTTTGCATTTACCCCAAGCTCTAACCCGTCACAAATCCCAGCAGCAAGAGCAATTACATTTTTTAAAGCTCCACCCATCTCAACCCCAACGACATCAGTGCTTGTGTACATTCTAAAGAGCGAAGAATTAAACAATTTTTGGATAATTATGGCAGATTTCTCATTTACTCCAGCACATACACAAGATGTCGGAATTTCACGCACAACTTCTCTTGCAATAGTCGGTCCGGAGAGAACACAAATATTCTTTTGAGAGACCCCTGTTTCAGATTCTAAAATCTCCGACATCCTTTCAAGGCTTTGAACTTCAACCCCCTTCGCCACGGACAAGAGGATAGCATTAGATCCAGGGAATACCTTGCGAGCCACTTCTCGTATAACTTGAGAAGGCAAGGCAAAGACAATAAGTTCTGAGTCCAATATACTTTTTTCAAGATCCATTGAGATTTTAATATTTGAAGGAATTTTATAGCCCGGAAGATATCTTTTATTTTCCCTATTTTCTATTTTTTCTATAGTCCACAAAGTTACTTCTGCTTTGTCTTTTAACATTATAGCTAAAGTCGTTCCCCAATTTCCAGCACCAAGAATTGAAACTTTCATAAGATTACCTCACTCCCAAATGTATCAATTTTATTACAACAAATAAGCCAACAAAACTAATGTCTTTTACGATCTTCATCATTTAGCAAAGAATATAACAAAAAATTTGTTTGTCAAAATAAAAATTTTTTCTCTTGACACATCAGGGACTAATTTGCTAATCTGAAAGAAGCTATAAAAAATGAATGTTAATAAGTCATCAAACTCAATGAATGATTTCCGTATCGTCCAGTTAAACAACAGAGTATGGACATCAATCACTGTGGATAACTTTGTGGATAATTCGACAGGCTTTTATCCTAAAAGATTGAATTGTAATTAGTTAAGATGTTAACCGAAGCAAAAAACTTATGGCAAGAGATACTTTGCCAAATAAAGGATAAGATTCCTTCTCAAAATTATGAAACATGGCTTGAGCCAACCGAAGGAGAACATCTTACCCAAAATACTCTTTGGGTTAAGGTTCCCAATGCTTTTTTTATAGATTGGATTGAGGAACATTATCATACAAATATTTATGAAATATTAGGAGCTCTAAATCAAGGACACTTAAAGGTCAAGTATAAATCCGTTGAAGGAGGCAGAGAAAGAAGTATTCCGAGTAAAGTTTATCAACCGGATTCATCTCATTTACAGCCAAGATATACCTTTGATAATTTTATTATAGGTGAGTCTAATAAATTTGCTCGTGCTGCAGCAATAGCAGCAGCCAAAACTCCAGGCAGACAATATAACCCTCTTTTTCTTTATGGAAATGTTGGGCTTGGTAAAACGCACTTACTTCAAGCTATTGGAAATTATATAAAAGAACATTTCTCCGGCTTAAAAGTATATTATCTTGGGTGTGAAGAATTTATGAATGAGATGATAGATGCAATTCAATCAAATAAAATGGTACAATTCAAGAATAAATACCGACGCAAAGATGCCTTATTAATAGATGATATTCAATTCCTTGAAGGAAAAGAAGGTTTGCAAGAAGAAATTTTCCATACATTTAATGCTTTGTACGATGAAGGAAAACAAGTAGTTTTCTCATCTGACAGACCACCTGGAGCATTAGCAAACCTTGAAGAGAGACTTGTATCAAGGTTTCAAGGAGGTCTTGTTTGTGATATAAAACCTCCTGCATTTGAGACAAGAATAGCAATTTTAAAGAAAAAAATGGCTTCAACAGATGTTCATGTATCAGATGAAGTTATTTTATTCATAGCAAATAATATAAAAGGTAATATTCGGGAACTCGAAGGGGCTCTTGTTAAATTATTTGCTTTTGCTTCACTTACCACCGGAACATTGGATATTGATAGGACAAAAGAACTACTCAGTGACTTACTTTCACAAAATACTCACGAGATAACCACAGGTAAAATCCAAAAAGTTGTAGCAAATCATTACAATATTTCATTGTCCAGTATGAGAGGTAAGCGTAGAATGAAATCTATAATACTTCCAAGAGACGTAGCAATATATTTATCAAGAGAATATACTGCCCTTTCTTTAAAAGATATAGGAAAAGAATTTGGTGGAAGAGATCATACAACTATAATTCATGCTTATAATAAGATAAAAAAATTATTAAACAAAGACAATGAACTTTTAGATGAAATTAACAACATTATAAAGTTAATAAAATGTGAATAACTTTTTAATGTGGATAACCCTATCCTTCTTAACATATTTATTAACAACTTTTTGATATTGAAGACACAATCCTTGAAAAGTTTTGGATAACTTTTCAACTTATCCACAGGTCTTATTACTATTATTATATTATTTAATATAATTTATATTACTTAAATATGGGGAAAACTTTATTATTTGGATTTAAGAGCTCTAAAAATAAAATAACCTAATCCTCCGTATAGTATTATACATCCAAATATAAGCATTATTATAGCGGAAACAGGCATTGAAGTTTTTACTAAGATACGTTAAAGCGGGCAAATCTTTTTATATATATATTCTCTTTAAGCTTTCCAACAGATTCTTTTACTAACTCATCAATAGTAATTTCAGAATTTTTTATAAAAGGTTGTTCTATTAGACATACTTCTTTATAAAACTTTTCAAGTTTTCCTTGAGCAATTTTTTCTATTATTTTATCAGGTTTTCCAGATTCTTTTGCTTGAGTTTGGTATTGTTTGAGTTTATCCTCTATTGTTTCTTTTGGAATATTTTCTTTTGATACCCATTCAGGAGCAATTGCTGCTATCTGCATTGCAATATCTCTTGCAAGTTGCTTAAACTCAGGAGTTTTTGCAGCGAAATCTGTCTCACATCGTAGTTCAAGAATAACTCCAAGTCTTGAACCAGAATGAATATAAGATTCTATTATACCTTCTCCCGCAACTCTACTTGATTTTTCATCTGCTTTCACAATTCCTTTTTTTCTTAAGTAATCAACTGCTTCATCTATATTATCAGATGCGAGTAAAGCACGTTTACAGTTCATAATGCCTGCATCTGTGAGCGTTCTTAATTCTTGTATTGACTCAAGGGTTATATCTTTCATTTATCTTCTTTTCCTACGTATTTGTTAAATTCATTAGTTCCTTCTAAAACCGAATTTGCAATTGCAGTAGTTATTAATTTTACGGACTTCATTGAATCGTCATTTCCTGGAATTGGATAAGTTATGGTTCTTGGATCTACATTTGTATCAATAATTGCTATTATAGGAAGTCCAAGCTTTACTATTTCTTGAACAGCTAATTTCTCTTTTTTAATATTTGTAATGTAAGCAATTTCAGGAAGTGAGTCCATATCTTTTATCCCATCCAAGCTACGATGCATTTTGACGAGTTTCTTATCAATAGATAATCTTTCTTTTTTGGTAAGTTTATTTAATTCGCCTTTTTCTTTTTGTTCTTCAAGAGACTTCATTTTTTCAACACTTTTTCTTATTGTAGAAAAATTTGTAAGTGTTCCACCGAGCCATCGATGAACACAATAAAATGCTCCACATTCTATAGCATCATCTTTTACTTCATCAGCGAATTGTCTTTTTGTTCCTACAAATAGTACTTTTCCACCTTTTTTTGTTATTTTATTTACTATTTCGCATGCACGATGGAGAAGGTCTAATGTTTTTTCCGGGTCAATTATACAAATTCCTTTACGTTCTGCAAATATATATGGCTCCATCCTTGGGTTCCAGCTTTCTCGTTTATGCCCAAGATGAACACCTGCTTCTATTAAATCTCTTATATTTATCGTTTTGTCCATTGGAATGATTTCCTTGCTTTCTTTTTTCCGCATTTTCTGCGTTCTTTTTCTCTTGGGTCTCGTGTTAGAAGTCCCTTGGGTTTTAACATTGCTCTGAATTCCGGGGAAACTTTTAAAAGTGCTCTTGCGATACCAAGAACCAATGCTCCTGCTTGACCCGCTACTCCTCCGCCTTTTATAATAGAAGTTGTGTCAAATTGAATATCGCTTTTTACTGTGTGAAAGGGTAGCTCAATATATTTCAAAAAGTCTTCCCTCTTAAAATATTCTTTGTAATCTTTCTTGTTTACAATTATACTTCCTGTTCCTTCTTTTAAAGTTACTTGAGCTGTTGCTCTTTTTCTTCTTCCTATAGCTCTAATTTGTTCCATATTATATTTCCAGTTTAGTTGGAGATTGAGCTTTATGCGGATGCTCTACTCCTGCATATATCTTAAATTTATTTAACCTTTTAGCTCTTAATTTATTTTTGGGAAGCATTCCATGAACTGCATGATAAAGTATTCGTTCGGGATGCTCTTTCATCATACGATCAAATCTAATGAGTTTGAGTCCTGAAGGATATCCGGAGAATCGTTTGTAAAATTTCTTCTGTTCTTTGCCTCCGGTAACGACAACTTTATCAGCGTTTACACAGACAACAAAATCTCCATCTTCTCTCCAAGGAACGTATGTAGGTTTGTTTTTACCTATAAGTATTCTTGAAATGTAAGTTGCAAGTCGTCCAAGAGACTGCCCATTTGCATCTATAAGCCACCATTTATTCATAGAGTGAGGAAAATAACACAAAAAAATATGCTTGTCAAGATTAAAATTGACAAAAACTAAGATTAAGATATTTTTAATAACAATGAGAAACATTTATCTTGGACTTGGTTCTAATATTGGCAACAGATTTGAAAATATTAAGTCTGCTATCTTGAAGCTTGTTTCTTTTTCAAATCTTGAGCTCTGTTCTTCTGTATGGGAAACTTCGCCATGGGGTTTTGTTTCGCAACCGACTTTCTTGAATTGTGTTGTCCGGATTGAATCATTGCTTAGTTCTCTGGATTTACTTAAGGAAATCTTGCGGATTGAAATTGAGCTGGGTAGAAAAAAGACCCAGAAATTTGGACCAAGAAGCATAGACATAGATATATTATTTTGTAATGGAAAAATTATAAATACCACAAAGCTTATAATTCCTCATCCTCGGTTACATAAGAGAAAATTTGCCCTCCTTCCCTTGAATGAAATTGCACCAGACTTTGTGCATCCTATATTGAAAAAAACTGTAAATGAAATGCTATGCTTGATAGAGCAATTTTCCATAGAAGAGAAATGCGAGCTTTTTATGAGCAGTGAGAAATTTCTTTTAGAAATAAAACTCTAAATATTTTTGCTTGACCAAATCTTTTCCGAAGTATAAAGTAAAAACAGATAGGTAAAGTTCATTGTTTTTTAACACAGCTCTTAATATAAATAAAATGAAAGTATATAAAGTATCAGAGATTACGGCGGAAATAAAAGGGTTTTTGGAGAACGAATTTCCTGAAATTTGGATTGAAGGGGAAATAACAGATTATAGACCATCGTCTTCCGGACATCTTTATTTTAGCCTAAAAGACGAATTTGCATTAATCAGTTGCATAATATGGAAAGAAAATCGTACTCTTTCAACAGTGGGGTTAAAGAATGGTGCGAAAGTTAGGATGTTTGGTAATTTGCGAGTTTATGCAAAAGGCGGAAGATATAACCTGCAAGTTGAGCGAGTATATCCTATAGGAATAGGAGAGCTTCAAATTAAATTCGAAGAATTGAAGCAGAAGTTAGATAGGGAAGGACTTTTTGATATGTCGCACAAGAAGCCTCTTCCTAAATGGGTTAACCAAATAGGAATCGTTACGGCAATTAAAGGAGCGGTGATTCAAGATATGATTAAAGTTGCTCGCAGAAGATACCCCGGGATTCGTATAATTGTGAGACCCTCAAAAGTTCAAGGAGAGGGGGCGGCACAAGATATTGCACAAGGAATACAAGAACTTAACGAGCAGGGGAAAATGGATTTACTTATTGTCGGAAGAGGAGGAGGTTCAATCGAAGACCTTTGGGCTTTTAACGAGGAGGTAGTTGTGCGAGCAATATATGATTCGAAAATTCCCGTAATATCGGCAGTTGGACATGAAATTGACTGGACGATTGCAGACTTTGTGGCTGATATGAGGGCTCCAACTCCATCGGCAGCAGTTGAAATTGCAATTCCGGACAGCGAAGAGATTTTTGAAAAATTAAGTATTTTAGAGTATAGAATAGAGTACAACTTGAGAAAAAAGCTTGAAAATGCTTGGGATAAAATAAAGTCAATTGAGAAGAGTTATGGATTGAGGCAGGTTTTTGATTTAATACATACTCATTGGCAGACACTGGATGAGTTTGGTTATAGAATCGGCAAGTCTTTTGCTCATTCGTTGAAACAAAAGGAAACCGAGATAGAGCTTATAACTCAGAGATTTTTCGGGACTGCGAGATATTTTATAGAAAGGGGTTTGCAAAAAATAAATATTGTTGACGCTAAGATGCAAGGGATAAATCCCCGTGCTACTTTAAAAAGGGGATATAGTGTTTGCTATAAACTTCCGGAAAGAAAAATAATTAAGACGAGCAAGGCTCTTTCACCCCAAGAAAAGATAGAAATTGAATTTTATGAAGGCAAGACAAAATGTGAGGTGTTAAATGCAAATGAAATTTGAGAAAGCATTAAAGAGAATTGAGGATATTGTGGAAGCTCTTGAGCAGGGAGATGTTTCTTTGGACGATTCATTGAAGCTTTTCGAAGAAGGACAGTCTTTACTTAAGTTCTGTCGCGAGAAGCTTACGAAAGTAGAGAAAAAGGTAAAAGTGCTTATTCATACGGAAAAAGGGGAGCTTAAACTAAAAGACGCACAAATAAAAGAGAAAGAATAATTTTCAAATAAGTTGGGTTAACAAAAATAATTTTATTATGGATAAAATGAAATATAAACATTTAAATAATATAGAATCTCCTAAAGACATTAAATCTTTATCTATTAAAGAACTACAGGAGCTTGCCATAGAGATTCGCGAGGAGTTAATAGATATTGTTTCTAAAACCGGTGGGCATATCGGTCCTTCGCTCGGTGTGGTGGAGCTTACCCTTGCTCTCCATCGGATTTTTGATACTCCGAAAGATAAAATAATCTGGGATGTAGGACATCAGGCGTATGTTCATAAACTCCTGACAGGCAGGCGAAAGAAAATGCATACTTTGCGTAAACACGGTGGTATAGCTGGTTTTCCAAAACGAGAAGAGAGCGAACACGATGCGTTTGGGACAGGGCATGCAGGTACTGCAATCTCCGCTGCTCTGGGAATGGCGTCGGCGAGAGATTTAAATAAGAAAAAATTCAAGGTAATAGCTGTAATTGGAGATGGAGCTTTAACCTCTGGAGAATCTTATGAGGGGCTTAATCAGGTGGGATTTGTGCGAGAGGATATGATAGTTGTTCTGAACGATAATCAAAGGTCTATATCGGAAAATGTTGGGGGGCTTGCGCATTACTTAAATCGTATCGTTACAACTCCTGTTTATACTTATCTCAAATCAGATGTCTGGGATCTTCTCGGTAAACTTCCGGGAGATATTAGCAAGAAGGTAAAGGATGTTACCAAAAGATTAAAAGAGGGGTTGAAAAATTTCGTTGTTCCTACCATTTTTTTTGAGGAACTTGGAATTAGATATATTGGACCACTTGACGGACACAACATCCAAACGCTTATAGAAAATCTTGAATATGTACAAAGCTTAAAAGAGCCGGTGCTTATTCATATAATAACGGAAAAGGGCAGAGGGTATAAGCCTGCCTTACAAGAGCCCGCAAGGTTTCATGGGCTGGCAGCATTTGATAAAATTACGGGTAAATCTTTAAAAAAGAGTGAAGTCCCCACTTATAGTGATGTTTTTGGGGAAACAATGATTGAGCTTGCTCGGAAAGATGAGCGTGTGATAGCAATAACAGCTGCTATGCCTGATGGGACAGGACTTAATAAATTCAGAGAAGAATTTCCCGATAGACTTTTTGACGTAGGAATAGCCGAGCAACATGCGGTTACTTTTGCGGCAGGACTTGCACTTGAAGGATTAAGACCAGTTTGTGCGATATACTCTACTTTTTTGCAACGTGGATTTGACCAGGTTTTGCATGATGTTTGTATTCAACGAATACCTGTTGTTTTTGCAATAGACAGAGCGGGAATAGTTGGTGCAGATGGACCAACTCATCAAGGGGCATTTGATTTATCTTTTTTGAGATGCATCCCGAATCTTGTAATTGCCGCACCAAAGGACGCTGCGGAATTCAGGAGTATGTTATATACTGCAATAAATTACACCAAAGGACCTGTTGCAATAAGATATCCGAGAACTAATATCCCGGATGTAGGGGCTGTTCGCAAACCATTCTTACCTGTTGGTAGGGGCAGACCCAAGTGTCTGCCCATTGGAAAAGCAGAAGTATTAAGAAAAGGAAAAAAAGGAGTGATTTTAGCTATTGGCTCGATGGTATCTGTGGCGATGGAAGTTGCCGAGGAACTGGATTTAGGAGTTGTAAATGCAAGGTTTGTAAAGCCGTTGGATGAGAAGTTGCTCAAAAAGATTGTAGGGACGCACCGCAATACACTCAAAATAATAACCCTTGAGGAAAACACGATTAACGGGGGCTTTGGCTCAGCAATCTTGGAGTTCTTTAGTAGTCAGGGAATTCAGGTGAATTTACTTATGATTGGCTTACCTGACAAATTCATAGAACACGGCTCTCGTGATATATTACTTGAAAAATATGGCTTAACTTCCTCCAAGATAACGCAAAGGATAAAGAAGTTTTTTGGGTAGCGTCGAGGGTTGTTCTCGGCAAAAGAAAAGGTGGGGGATAAACTCCCACTTTACAAAAAATGAAGGATTTGCTGAGGGGTAAACCCTGCTGCGATAGAGTGCGGTAGAAGAAAAAAAGAGGAGATATGAGTATCTCAAATAGCATTGGTAAGCAATTTTCGTAATTTTACAGCTTAAGTAGAAATGCTGACATAAACTTTGCAGAGAAAGAGATGTGGAAAAATATTCTAATGATTGCTGGAGGAATTGGGGGAATATTTGGCGTGTTTGGATTTGTTTCGTTTATCAGAACAGAAGTAAGTATAAAGAGGTTAAAAAGAAGGTTGCAGAAATCAGAAGAAGAAAATAATACACTAAAAAAATACCTTCCGAAAAGGATAAATATGGAAAGAAAAGACTTTATAGAATGGTTAGAAAAAGATAAAATATAATTGAAATAAATGGAAGAATTTTTTTATCCTCTCATTGGTATTGCTGCTGGACTGTTAATTGTTTTGTTGGCTCGGGTGCGGATGCGACTGATAAAAAATGAGGAAGAGAGATTGAAGCGGATGGAGGAAAAGTCGGAAAAAATGGAGGCTTATCTTGATGGTATTCCATCGTTGCCTCCAGATAATCCGATAAGAAAGGGATTTGATGACGGTATTCGGGCAATGGATGAGTATAAATGGAATGAGGCAATTGGAATTTTTCGCAACCTATTACCTAATACTGAAGGAGAACAAAAAGGAACACTTCTTAACTTTATTGGGCTATGTTTTTATCAGCAGGATAAATTAGATAAGGCACTTGGGCACTATCAAGAGTCATTGAAACTGGCAGAAGAAATTCAGGATAAAGAAGGCAGGGTCGTTAACCTGAATAATATAGGAATGGTTTATGCTCAGAAGGGTGACTATGATGCTGCGATTCGTGATTATACGAAAGCGATTGAGATTGATCCAAACAATGCCGATACTTTTAGCAATCGTGGCGCTGCTTATTATACCGAGAAGGACTATGATACTGCGATTCGGGATTTTGACAAGGCAATAGAGCTTGACTCAGAGCTTGCCAGAGCTTTTTACAATCGTGGCAATGCTTATGCTGATAAGAAGGATTATGATACTGCGATTCGGGATTTCAATAAGGTAATAGAGCTTAACCCAAACTATGCCATAGCGATGGCAAATATGGGAGATGCTTATAAACTGAAGGTGGATAAGGATAAGGCGAGAGAGTGGTATAGGAAAGCATTGGAAAAGAAAGAATATTTGCCTGATGGCGGAGAAGAAATAGTCAGGCAACGGCTTAAAGAACTTGGAGAGTGAGAAATGAGTTATAGAGTTATGGTTTGTGGAGCTCAGCATGAAAGATATTAGCGTCAGCGTGAAAGATAGAGGATTCCAAAAAGAAAGAGGGGGTATGGGTAATTGCCTCAAATAGCATTAGTAAGCAATTTTCGGAATTTTACAGCTTGATTAGAGATGCTGGCATGAACTTGTAATTGAAAGAAATGATTGAATTATATCAAAATAATCCTTTGGCATTCTGGATAGCAGGTCTTGTTATTGCATTTCTCATGTGTTGGTTTTTTTGGTGGTTACCCAAGAGGAAAAGGGAAGCCCAGAAGCAAACGCAAGAACAAAATCAATCACAAACTCAAAAACAGGAACAACATGTCTATGTCAGTCCTTCAATTTCTCCTGAGGATAAAAAGGAAATTGCAAAAGAAGTAATAGAAGGAGTTAAGACATACCTTAAGACATATCTTGGTGATTGGGCAAACAGGTCTTCTGATGAGTCTAGGAAACAGACTTTTGATGATGGTATTTTTGAGATGGATAAGAAAGAATGGAATAAGGCGATTGAGATTTTCCGTAGGCTATTGCCGGAAGCGGAGGATAGTTATAAGGGATCATTGCTTAATCAGATTGGACTATGCTTTTATAATCAGAGTAAGTTTGACCAGGCACTTGGGTATTATAAGGAGTCGTTAGAACTCGCGGAAGAAATTCAGGACAAAGAGGGAATAGTTGCTAACTTAAATAATATGGGTTTGATATATGATGATAAGGAGAACTACGATATTGCAATTCGTGATTATACTAAGATAATAGAGATTGACCCAAACGATGCCATAGCTTTTAACAATCGTGGAGCTGTTTACGATGGTAAAGGGGACTATGATACTGCAATTCGGGATTATAATAAGGCAATAGAGCTTAACCCAAAGCTTGCCGAGACGATGGCAAATATGGGAATTGCTTATGAGGAAAAAGGGGATAAGAAGAGTGCGAGATTATGGTACGAGAAGGCGATTGAGAAGAAAGAATATTTGCCAGATGGTGGAGAAAAAGTTAGGCGATGGATTAAGAGCTTGAAGAGTAAAAAATGAGTTATAGAGTTGTGGAGAGTTCAGCATAAAAGATATGGAGTGCAAGTTTCTACCCAGCTTTAAAAACCCTGCGCTAAAGTGCGGTAGAAGAAAGAGAGAGACAAAGATGGATAGAATAACCAAAGAGATGACGGTTGAGGAGGTTCTTGAGAGATATTCGGATACAGTGAAAGTATTTATGGATTTGAGTATTCCTTGTCTTGTATGCGGAGAACCGTTATGGGGGACTATTGAAGAAACCGCTCAAAGATACAATGTTAAGCTGGATGTTTTGCTTGAGGAACTTAACAAAGTTTTGAACAATAAACATAAATAAGGTATAGACTATGAATCGCAGGGATTTTTATGAAGAAAGAATAGTACACAGATTATCTTCTATCAAGGCTGTGTAAATCTATTTTATCTGTGAATATCTGTGTGCGAGTTTCTAAGTAGATATTCTAATAGGCAAAAAACGAACAAGATAAATGAACGGAAAGATTAAATATTGTCCGATATGTAGCATTCTTCTTGAGAAAAGAAATATGGAGGAACGGCTAAGGCTTGTTTGTCCGAAATGCGAGTGGGTAAATTATGAAAATCCTATTCCGGCAGTAGTTATGTTTCTAAAAAACCAAAACAATGAAATTCTACTTATAAAAAGAAATGTAGAACCGGAAAAAGGAAAGTGGGCTCTTCCTTCAGGGTTTATAGAGGTGGATGAAACTACTGAGGATGCGGCAATAAGAGAGTTAAAGGAAGAGACCAATATAAAAGGTGGAATAAAAAAACTTATCGGGGTTTATATTGAGCATCCTGCAATTTATAAGAGTGTTTTGGTAATTGGTTATGAGGTTGAATTTATTAGTGGTTCTCTTCTGGCAGGCTCAGATTGCAGTGGAGCGAAATTTTTTTCATCTGATGAGCTTCCTCCTATTCCATTTTCATCACATCGGAAAATAATCAAAGATAGGTTAAAATAATAGCTACGGAATGATATACATTATAAATATTAACCACAAAGACACAGAGACTCAAAGGACACAAAGATTTTACGAAAGAATTCTTTGCTTTTTTTGTGGCTTTTTGTGAGTTTCTGTAGCGGATGTATAATCTAAAATGAAATATATTTACGGACCAGTACCTTCTCGGAGACTTGGATTCTCGTTGGGTGTTGATCTTGTCCCATACAAGACTTGTCCTTTTGATTGTATATATTGTCAGTTGGGAAAGACGACTAACAAGACGGTAACTCGGAAAGAATATTCTACAAAAGAGAAAATATTAAGAGATGTAGCAGAAACTCTTGCAGCTTCCCAACCTCTACATTGTGGAGGCAAAGGACGAGCTACGGATAAAAAAATTGATTATATTACACTTGCGGGTTCCGGTGAGCCGACGCTAAATTCCGGAATTGGATGGCTTATAAAAGAAATCAAAAAAATTACCCAAACCTCAATCGCAGTTCTTACCAATGGTTCTTTGCTATGGGATAAATCGTTAAGGCAAGAGTTATTGCTTGCTGACCTTGTAGTTCCTTCTCTGGATGCGGTTACAGAGAATGTATTTAAATCTATAAATTGCCCACATCAATCTCTTGATATAAATAAGATTATAAAAGGACTAAAAGAATTTCGTAAAGAATTCAAAAATACGATATGGCTTGAAATAATGCTTGTCAAAGGAGTAAATGACAGCAAAGAAGAAATTGAGAAGTTCAAAAATTTGATTTCAGAAATTCGTCCGGATAAAGTACATTTAAATACTGTAGTTCGTCCGCCAACTGATAAATCCGCTCATCCACTCTCTATTGAAAAATTAGAAGAAATAAGAGATTTTTTTGGTGAAAATTGTGAAGTAATCGCCGAATTCAAACGAGAAAAACAAGCCGATTTTTCCGAAGATATTGAACAAGCAATTATTGAGCTTATAAAGAGACGTCCTGTTACCTTGTCTGATATTAATAACTCTCTGGGTATACACAGGAATGAACTGATAAAATATCTTGAATCATCGGAGAAATCTAACAGGATAAAAAAAACTAATTATGAAGGCGTAACGTATTACGAATATAAATAAAATCTATATTTTGTTTTTATAATATTGTTTTCCATTGTTTGAGCAATAGAGTATTTCCTCTTATGTTTGTTAAAAAGTGATTTTCCTTTTAGTTGTTTTGCTCGTGTCTCAGGAATTTGAGGCTTCTCTGGGGAATGAGGCATTGATAGATGAACTCGGTGAGTTAGAACAACATCCAATTCAAATCAACAAAGCAAAGAAAGAAGATTTTTTGAGAATATACTGGATTTCTCCGAATCTTGCAAAGTCCATTGTAAAGACGAGAAAGAAAATTAAGAAATTCAAGAAAGTAGAGGACTTGAGCAAAGTTTCGGGAATGACAGATGAAATTTTAGAACTCATTAAACCATATATTACTGTAGAAACACCTTTTATAGCTACTCAAACAAAGAAACAGAAATCGCCTCTACAAATGGAATTCAGAGCAAGATTTAAAGAAGCTTTTCCTTCTGTGTCGGGAAAGCTTGGCGATCCAAGAAAGGCATACGAGAGGCTTAAATTGAGATATAAAAAGCTTTCAAGTGTGATGCTTCTGGAAAAGGATTACTACGAAGAAAGCTATGGAGATTTTATTGCAGGAGGAATATCGCTTCAACTAAATGAGAGGTTTCCAATGTTTGTGCTTGGCGACTATAGTCTTGAATTCGGAGAAAAGCTTTTGTTCGGGTACCCACCGCCAATTACTTTTAAAACCCAGGGAATGATTAAATCACGAGAAAGAGGAATTAAACTATATACTAATTCCGGAGAGAATACTTATTTACGTGGATTATCTTTAGAATCAAAAATAACCAAACAGATTAAGAATTTTTTCTTTTATTCTAATGTTTTGCTTGATGGCAAAATTGAGGACGGAGAAGTTTTTGTTTATTATGATTATGAGGGGAATCATTCTACATCTTTTGGGTTAGCCAAGAAAAATAAGATACGCGAGAAACTTTTCGGCACAAGGGTTGAATGGGATGGAGCTATGAAGATTGGACTTACAGGATACAAGAACTCGTATTTTTTGTATTCGGGAGAAATTATAGAATCGGTTCGTGAATCACTTCTAAAACATAAGCTTTTCGGAATTGATTTTTCATACGAGAATGACGGTAAAAGCACGTCATTGTATGTCCCTACATTGTTTGGCGAGATTGGAAGATGTGATACAAGTTGGGCTTGGGTTGCAGGAATTGAATACAAAAGGAAAAGATTAAATGTAGGAGCACTATCAAGATATTACCCAACGCATTTTTATCTTTTTCATTCCACCCCCTGGTCTGATAGGTCTGTTATAACAGGCGGGATTTCGGAAAAAGGAAATTATTTATATATGGGATATAAGGTTTCAAAAAATACAAAATTTTCAGGATATTTTGATGTCTTTACTCGTTTACCAAGAGTCTATTCTCAAGAACTTCCGGAACAAGGACTTAAATATTGCGGTGAGATAGAACGCAAGTTCACAAAGCTTTTCAGTGCTACAGGTAGATATTCTTTTAAATCTCTTGGAGTCACTCAAAGTAAGCAATTTAGATTACAAGCAGATATGAGGATTAAAAATATTAATATGCGAGTTCGGGGAGAAAAAATTTACGAGACTGATGGTAGGGAAGGCGAACTTTTATATGGAGATATTAATTGTAAGTTTTTTAAAAAATTTAGCGTGTCAACAAGACTTATTTTGTTTGATTCAAACCTTTCTAAATTCAAGCTTTATGAATACGAAAGAGACTTGCCCGGACTTATGACAAATCAGGTTATAGCAGGCAAAGGTTCAAGAGCTTATATTGTTCTCAACGACCGTATTAGTTCAAATTGTAAGCTTGGTTTAAAATATGAGATAAACTCAAAGTTTAGAGAATCCCCTGTTCAAAAATATGGCATTCAACTTGATTTGGAAATATAGATAAGTCTGTTTATTATTTCTCCTTGACAAAACGAAGATTTTGACGCACATACTATGTAATGGAGGTGATTATGAATAAAATTTTATATGTTTTATTTGGGGTTTTTGTTAGTGGAGCTGGCTATTCTAATATGATAGCTGATATTACGGATACGGTGCATACGGAATTTGGTACCTATCATCCGTATTCTGTAGAGGTTACTCCTGCCTGCATGCCATACACAATAGACTCAGGATTTACTAATGTGGCTAATTTTGATAGCTTTACTTTCACTGCTTGCGAAGAATCGCTTTTATCTGAGAATGCTTTTGTGTCCACGCCATCGGCTCGGATGGAAATCTATGACATTTATAATGAGGCAAGAGAACGAGGAATGCCTATATTTGTGAGTTGTGATGCACTATTGCATACCTATCATATTTTGTATGACAAATTGCTTCAGACTGCTGAAGTTGAACAGCTTGTTGGTGATATAAAAAACCTTACGGATACACTTTATTCTAAAATCAAGGCAGAATGGGATTCAGCAAGTGCTCTATCAGTGGAAGAAGCACTGCGACTTAATTTGGCTTATTTGAGTGTAGCAAAATGTTTGCTTGAGCCAACTTTTACTCCGTTGCCAGAAGTAGAAGCACTTGTAGATACTGAACTTGCACTTATTTATGCACATGAGGGATATGTAAAATCTCCCATATTTGGCTACTTTGAAGATTATAGTCAATATGTTCCGAGAGGTCATTATACAAAGAGCGATACGCTTGAGCGGTATTTTAGGACGATGATGTGGTATGGGAGAATGACTTTTGCAACAATAGATACACTTCCAACGAGAATGGCAGTGCTTTTGGTTCATTCTATGCATAATATTGGTATAGCAGGAGAGCCAGGAACTGATATTTGGGAAAGAGTTTATGTGCCGACTATGTTTTTCGTTGGGAAGTCAGATGATATACATCTTGAGCAATATACTCAAATTGCAGAAGAAGTTTATGGAAGTGGTTTTGCTTCACTGCCACCGGATAGTTTTGCTAACGATGTTTTGCTGGATGAATTTATGGTAAAAGCAGATTCGTTACCTGTTCCCGCAATACCTACAACTGCTTCAAAAGGATTTAGGTTTATGGGGCAGAGGTTTATTCCAGATTCCTGGGTGTTTAGTGAACTCACATATAATAGAATTCCAGATGCCAGAATTTTTCCAAAGGGGCTTGATGTTATGAGTGTTTTGGGTTCTGCTCATGCATACGAGATACTTGACCAAGTTTATAATGAGACTGACTATACGGGTTATCCCGAAAAGATGGATACTCTTAAAGCATATTTTTCTGCTTTACCTGATGCTACCTGGGCACAGAATCTATATTGGAATTGGCTTTATTGTCTTATGCCATTTACATTTGCAAAGGGAACTGGTTTCCCGACTTTTATGCAGAACGAAGCATGGACACGCAAGGAACTTTATGGTGCTCTTGGAAGCTGGAGTGAGCTTCGTCACGATACAATATTATATGCAAAGCAAAGTGAGAGTTGTATAGGAGAACCACCTGGAGAACCATCTACAATTCACGGTTATGTAGAGCCGAATCCCTGGTCATTTGCAAGGCTTGCTTCTCTTGTAAAATATACAAAAGAAGGACTTAAGGAACTTGATTTGCTTTATTATGATTTTGAGGCACGGCTCATAGGACTTGAAGAATTGTTGATTGTTTTAAAAACAATCGCAGAAAAAGAACTTACAAATCAGTCTGTTAGTTCTATAGAAGATCGGGCAATATGTGGTGTAGGGGCAGAAATCGGGAAACTGGTAGCTTTTGATAAATATGATTATGACTTGTATAAGACTTATTTGGGACCAGATCGATATGACCCTGCTGATGACCAAATGCCAGTAATTGCCGATGTGCATACTTATGTCGGCTCTTGTCTTGAGGAAGGAGTTGGTTATCCATTTAATTTATATGTGATAGTTCCTTTGAATGGAGAGCTTACAGTATGTTGGGGTGCTGGGTTTTCATATTATGAATTTGAACAACCAACATCCAATAGATTGACAGATGAGGAGTGGCAGACAATGTTACAAACAAATCCACCGAATGTTCCTGTTTGGGCAACAAGTTTTGTTGATACCTCACAATTATGTGCTACTCCAAATCCAGACCATTACTATTATGATAGCATTTGGTATCTACAGGAATTTGGAGTTGAGGAAAGAGAGATAAGTCCGTTGGCTGATGGAAAGAGTTTAGGGTTAAGAGTTTTTCCGAATCCGTCCGGGAAAGGAGCCGTTGTCCGATTACAGATTCCTAATTTAAATTTTCAGAGTAAGGATATGCGATTGACAATTCATGATATTTCTGGCAGATTGGTGAGAGAGTTGAGGGTTGAGAATAAAAAATTGAATGTTGAATGGAATGGAAAAAACAATATAGGTAAGCGAGTGCCACAGGGTATTTATTTCATCAAGTTTAAAGCTGGAGATTTTGAGAAAGTATGTAAGTTTGTGCTCGTGCGATAAAGAAAATACAAACACGAACTGAACACGAACGAAAAAATTACAAAACGAAGAATTTTTAACCGTAGAGACCAGAGAAAGAGATAAGAAATGAACCACAAAGGACACAAAGACAGACAAAAAAGATAAACGCGAACTTATCACGAACAAGAAATTTTCAATTACGGATACATTGAAAACCACGAATAAACACAGATAGATACAAATTACAAGATTCAAAAAATTATCACGGAAACACGAAAAAAATTTCAGATTGCACATACATTGAAACCATAGATGTACGCGGATTTTTTAATCTTTAAATCTTCATTTAATCGTGATTCTTCTTTTCTCTGCGTTCTTTGCGTCTCTGCGGTGATTATCTTGTCTTGTAAAAATCTGTGTTCTCCGTGGGTTAAGTTTTTTTTGTTGGTTTTTTTCACGGAAGATGTTGACTTCTGACATCTTGGTGTTATTTTAAAATCAAATGCTACTCACAATAGATATCGGGAATTCTACTACCTGTATTGGATTATTTAATGTAAAGGCAGTTTGCAAACCGTTCCTACTGGTAAATCCACAAAGAATATCAAACAAAAAGTTTGGAGATATAAAATCTTGTCTTCCAAAGGAAAAAATATCTGCTGTGATAATTGCTTCTGTTGTGCCGGAGAAGAACGAAATTTTTAATCGTGTAATTCAAGGGAGATATGATATAGTCCCGAGATTTGTTGACTCAAGTTTAATAGAAGGGGCTTATCCTGAATTGGGGGCAGATAGAGTGGCGAGCCTCATAGGTGGAGGCGGAAAATTCGGGGTACCTGTTTGTGTGATTGATTGTGGAAGTGCAACAACTATAGATGTATTGGAAAATGCAAAAAGCAAAACGCAAAATACAAAAGTTGATGGAAAATATGGAGGTGGAATTATTTTACCCGGTATGAAAATGGGACTTAAGGTTTTACATCAAAACACTTCTTTGCTTCCGAATGTTCCTTTTGATGAAGCAATTTATGAATTACTCCTACTTGGTAAATCTACAATTGAGTGTATTCAATCCGGTAGTTACTGGGGCGAGTTATGCAGAATTCAAGGATTGATAGAGAAAATTAAACGTAAAGACAATCAGCGAACTACTCCTATTAAATTTGTTTGCACAGGAGGAATTGGCAATTTGGTTGCCAAGGCGTTAGGGTTTGAGTATGATCCCTGGCTTACTCTCTATGGGTTATATTTTATATGGAAAAAACAAGAAGCACAGAAATAAATAAGTAGAAAATCCTAAATTCTATCGTATTCATCTTCTATTTCGCCAAACAATTCTTCAATTACATCTTCGGCAGTAATAAGTCCGGCAAGTTTACCTTGCCGATTTTTTACCAGAGCAAAGAAATTTTCTTTGTTTTTTAATTCCTCGAAGAGAGCTTCTATTGATAAGTTGTCATTAATAAACTTGCAGGGGGTAATGACATTGGATACACTTGTTGCGGTAAGGAGATTTTTAACTTCGACGACACCAATTATTTTATTTGTATTGATTGGGTTTGACTGATAGATAGGGACTCTTGAATATCCGCTCTTTTTTATTATTTGTTTTAGTTGTTGAAGAGAAACACTTGCTGGAGCAGAGAGGATTTTATTTTTAGGTATCATTATTTCTTTTGCCTGTTTTTCTCTGAAATCAAGGAGACGAGAAGTAATACGATGTTCGGATGAGGCAAGAACTTTTTTGCTGGCAATTCGAAGATCTTCTCTTGAGAATTTTTGGAATGTGAATGTAGGATTAGAGCTGAACAGTCTTAATATACCTATAGAACTACGATAGACTATGAATATCAAAGGATATAAAATCCAATAAATTATGCTGTAAGGTTTTGCGAGGATAATCACGAGTTGTTCTTTGAATCTTGAAGCTATAGATTTTGGTAGAACTTCTCCAAATACAAAGATAAGCAAAGCTGTAGATAAGATAATTAATCCTTCCGGAAGTCCCCAAACAGTTGATGCTATAACTGAAAGTCCGACGTTTGCTAAGTTTGTTCCGATAAGTATTGTTATTAGTAGTTTATCTTGATTGTGAAGAAGGTCTAATGCGAATTTTGCACCTTTCTTGTTTTTGCTTGCCCAATATCTGAGTTTAATCCAATCGCAGGATATAAAAGCCATTTCCGAAGCGGAAAAAAAAGCACAAGCGATGAGACACAATATTATTCCTATCATTGTCCAATTATGGTGCGTAGAATATCATCAAGTGTAATAACTCCTACGACGTTATTATTACTGCCAACGACTATAGCGATGTGAACTCTTTTTCGTTGAAATTTTGAAAGCAATACACTTGCGCTCAATGAAGCAGATACAAAATAAGGTTTGCGCAAGGGTAATTCGTGAATTTTTCCTACGGTTTCCTTAGCAATTAAATCTTTAAGATAAAGAATACCTGTAATACGTTTGGATTTATCGTCATAAACAGGGATTCTTGAATAGCGTAATTTTGATATTATAGCAGGAGTTAATTGCGTAGACATAGAAAGAGAACGGAGTTTGGTTTTAGGTGTCATTATATCTTTTACTGTTTTGTCCTTGAAGTTCAAAAGAGAGAGGATAAATTCTTTTTCCATATTGTTGATACGACCTTCTTCTACTTCGGCTGCAACAAGCACTCGAGTCTCATCTCGACTTATAGAAGTTTTGGGGGTAGGTGTAATGAGTGAAATCAGTGCATTGACTGGCAGAGTGATGAGTAAAAAAATATATCGAAAAAATTTAAGGTAGGGAACCAATTTCAATGATATACTTTCATCATGTTCCAACGAATAGAGTTTTGGCACAAATTCCCCAAATACAAGTAATATGTAAGCCATAATTCCTGTTACTATTGCGAGTCCTTCGGTTTGAAATATTCTATAGAATATTCTGGCAGCAAGAATAGAGGCACCTGTATTTACAAGAGTGTTTCCAAAAAGTATGGTTCCCAAAAGTTTTTCCCGTTCTCGAAGTATAGATAAACTATGGTATCGCGCAGCAAGTTTTTCTATTTTTACTTTCGGTAGATGAAATATAGCGGTTTCTGCGCTTGAGAAAAAAGCAGAAAGAAAGAGCAGAAAAACAAGAATTAAACTTTCAAATAAGTATGTCACTTAGAATGTTAGTTTGTTTTGCGAGCTACAATTATAAGAAGTTTTTTAGAACGATTTTGCATTTTTATATATTTGAGACAACTTGGTCTTTTAAATTTTGTAGGTAGTAATTTTGTCTTTCTTCCATTTTTTTGCCGTGTTTGTAGTTCAAAATATGAAGTATGCCATGAATCAAAAGACGAGAAACTTCTATGTCAATTGTCTCGTTAGGAGAAATTTGTTCACGTGCTTTATCCAATGATATATAGATATCTCCCAAAAACTTGGTAGGGATGAGTATTGAATCTGTTTCTGCGTTTATCTTTCCCTTGGGTACTTCCATAGAAAAAGAAAGAACATCTGTTGGAGAATCAATTTTTCTGTATTTTTTGTTTAATTCATGGATATATGTATTGTTTACAAGAGTAATGTCAATCTCTGTATCTTCGGCATTTTCAAGTTCAAGCATAAGCAATGCGATTGATTTAAGAGAAGTTTTTTTTATTTTTGAATTCTTTATTAGATTCTTTATACGTACTTTTTTCATATTCAATTCGTTGATGGAAAATACCTATTAGTACCGGAAGAAAACTTTGTTCCAGTTTCTTAAGCTCTTCAATAGATAAATTAACCTTAGAGAGTTGGCCGTCTTCAACTTTTCCCTTAATTATATCTCCAACAATTCCTTTTATTCTGGAAGGAGATTGATCCGGAATGCTTCTTATGGCGGCTTCAATAGAATCAGCAAGCATAACGATTGCCGATTCTTTTGTGTGTGGTAAAGGTCCGGGGTATCTAAAATCCAGTTCATTTACTTCTTTTTTGGCTAATTCCGCTTTTGTGTAAAAGAATTTCACCAAAGTTGTCCCGTGATGTTCTCTTATAATGTCTATAATTTCTCCTGGCAGTTTTTCTCGGCTCGCACGTTCTACGCCTTCTCTCACATGAGAAATGATAATACGAGCATTTAATTCCGGGTTGAGCTTAGTATGTGGGTTTGTGCCACGTTGATTTTCAATAAAATAATCAGGTTTTTTAAGCTTGCCGATATCATGATAATATGCACCAACCCTTGCAAGTAATGGATTAGCGCCTACGGCTCTGGCACCTTGCTCGGCAAGAGTTGCTACTGTCATAGAATGATGATAAGTGCCAGGTGCATATTTACTTAAGTCTGTTAGAATAGGATGGTCGGGATTTGCATATTCTAAAAGAGTAATGGGAGTGGTAATTTTAAATCCATGTTCAAAGAAAGGGAGTAATCCAAAAGCAAGAAATGAATTTCCAATGCCTCCAACCAAAGCGTATCCTAAGGACTTGAATAAAGAAATTCCTGAAGAAAGTTTCATTGTTTCCATTCCCAATGCAGTAAGAATATAAGCTCCTCCTATAAGAAGAGCTGGTTTGTAAAAATCAGATGGTTTTTTAACATTATTACTTGCAAGAACAGAAACAATACCTGCGAATAAACAAAGGGTTACCACTTCAAATCCTCCACCGGAATATATTGATATAAGAATTGTCAAAACTATAATTCCCAAGACGCCTACGATAGTTCCTAAAAGCAAAGAAGTTAAGATCCCGAATAGTGCTATCGGAACGAGATATAGAGATAATTTTGACAAGATAAAAAGAGACGATATTCCCATAACAATAAACATAAGAAGTACAAGCAAAAACAATTTCCAAAAATCGTCAAGCAACGAAGGATTGAAAAAATAAAGAGACAAGTAAAGCAAGAAAATAGCAAGAATATATAGAATGTTTCTTCCAATAGATACAGATATTCCAGAAATACCAGTTTTCTTGGGAAAAGATTGTAGTTTTTCTATAACCTCAGGAGTAACAATGTCATGTGCTCGCACAATCATTTCTCCTTTTGAAACAGTTCCTTTGGTTGGAGCAATTTGCGTAGCAGCACGTTCTCTTCTTTCTAATGTTTCTGGTAAGTCGGTTGATAAATTTGGTTTAACAAAAGAATTTGCGAGCAATACAATGGTATTAATTGCAGTATTGTTTTTGGGAAACATTCGGGTTGCTCGTGATTTAAAAATTTTAGGAAGTGCGTCAAAGCTTAAAAATTCGCCAATACTTCTCGGTTTTTCTTTTCCCAGAATTACTACCACAGAACCCTCTATTTTGCTTTTTTCTGCGATTACCCCTTGTTTTAAAACTTCATCTAATAATTTAAGAAGGCTATCTTTTACAGGTTTATAATTCCTAAGCAGAAGAAATCCTATTTCTTTTTTCTCCAAAGAAGATTCAAGTTCAATAAGCTTGGCTCTTTTATTACTAAAAGTTTCTTTTCCCCATCGTATTTCTTCAAGTTGCTTGAAGAAGTTTTCCGCTTCTTTTTTTACAATTCGAGGTTGTTTTTTGTCTTGGCGAAGAACAAAAAAAACATTTTTTTCGGCTTCTTCTTTTTCTTCGTGAAGTTCTTTTTTGCTTTTCTTTACATAAAAGGCATGTGGAGCTATTATATCTTTTGGGGCAATATCACCTATTTTAAAGCTGAATTTTGCTTGAAAAGGAACAGGGTATAACAGGTTAAGGGTTAATAAAAACCCGATAAGCAAAACTATATTTTTAATACTTACCCCGGAGAGACTAAGCTCTCTTTTTGGAATTAACTTCCACTTCATAAGCTTCTACTATTTTTTTTACCAATGGATGTCGTACAATATCAGTATTCTCAAGTTTCACAAACTTAATTCCTTGAATTCCCGAGAGTACATGTTGAATATGCAAGAGTCCTGAAAGATTAAGGTTTTCAAGGTCAATTTGAGTTGTATCTCCTGTGATACATGTTTTCGAGCCGATTCCGAGCCTTGTTAAAAACATTTTCATCTGGATTTTTCCAGTATTCTGAGCCTCATCAAGAATTATAAAAGAATTATCCAGATTTCTACCTCTCATATAAGCAAGAGGAGCTACCTCAATTGTATGATCTTCGATACAGTGTCTTATTTTCTCGTGATACATTAATTCGTGAAGAGCATCATAAAGTGGACGAAGGTAGGGATCTACTTTTTCTTTAAAATCACCCGGAAGAAACCCAAGTTTTTCGCCTGTTTCAACAGCAGGTCTTGTAAGTATGATTCTGCGAAAAAGTCCTTTTTCGAAAAGCTCAACTGCTTTTGCAACAGCAAGATAAGTTTTTCCTGTTCCTGCAGGCCCAGTACAAGCAACTATGTCAAAATCATTTAATGCTTTTAGATATCTTATTTGACCGGGGGTTCTTGGTTTTACGGATTTCCTTGGAGTTACAATAAGCTGCTTATTAGTAACAGTAGGAATTTGACTTGAGCTACTTAAATCTTCCTTAGAAATAGTTCTTCCGTTTTTTACTTCTTTGATCAAAGATAGAAATTTTAGTTTTAAGAGCGAAATCTTTTGGGATTCACCATTAAGAAAGATATTATCACCCCTTAGGATAATATCTACGCCATACTCTTTTGAAAGGAATTTTAGATTCTCATCTAACTCGCCACAAAGCAACAAGGGGTCTATACCTTTTAAAGAGAAACGCTCCTTTGCCAACTCTTTCCCCAATTTGGGATTTAACAAATTAGGGTCTTGGAATTTTAAGATTCCATCCAGGCTTAATAAAAGTCGGATTCTTTATTAGATCCTTGTTGGCTTTGTAAATCTTAGGCCACATAGCATAATTTCCGCGACCGTAGACTTCAGAATATTCTGCAAGCTTTGCAAGCCAGTCACCTTGTTTTACAACATATATATCATGCTTTGGTTCTGCTGCATGGAGTTTAGCTATTTCGTCTGCAATAGCTAAAATTTCTGTATCAAGCTTTGCGATCTCTCCTTCTAAAACTGCTATTTTCTCTTCTTCTTCTTTTATCTTTGTATTCGCAACATCTTCTCTTGACTTATACTGTTCCACCAATCTTAATGCTTGTTCCTCTGTAAGTTTCATTTCTTCGGCGGTATAACTACTAGTAAATGCAATGCAAGACGCAACGACTACCAATGTAAGGCATAATTTTTTCATAATTACTTACCCCCTAACTTAAGAGTTTCTAATTCTTTCCTTAGTTCTTCAACTCTTACTTCTTTTTCAGCTTTCTTCCCTTCAAGCTTGATACGCTTGGCTTCCAACTCTTTGGCTTTTACTTCTGCACTTTCTGCTGCCTGTTTTCTCATGCTTAAGGCACTTAAAGTTTCTTGAGATGCACCCTTTGGGCCACATCCAACAAGAAGAAGTACGGAAGCCATCATGAAGATTGTTAATAATTTCTTCATCCTCACACCTCCTTATTTTTACACACCCTTATTGTTAAATAATTCTAAAGATTACTTTGTAGATAACATAACAGAAATTGTTTGTCAAGAGATAAAATAAAAAAATTGTAGTTAGTAACTTCATGCAGCTTTGATCAAAAAAATTTTTATAAAAAAGCAATGAGAATTTTTTTGGAGTTTATTATGGCTCCTCGGGAGAGATTCGAACTCACAACCTTGTGGTTAACAGCCACCTGCTCTGCCATTGAGCTACCGAGGAACAAAACTGATTATCTAATAATTGCAAATTTCTTTATGTCTTTGTTTTCGCCGTATGTTCCTAATAAGCAAATGTAAATTCCGCTTCCAACTAATTTTCCTTCTTCGTTTCTGCCATTCCATTTAAAGATATGTCGTCCAAGACTTTGATTTGATGCTTCAAATTCCTTCACGAGTTTACCTGAAAGAGTATATATTCTCAAGTATGCATAAGAATCGTTTACGAGTTGATATGCAATAACAAGTTCTTTTTCTGTTCCTATCTTAAATGGATTTGGGTAAATATGAAAAACTTCATCTTTTGTAAAAGAAGACGGCTTAACATCTGGTGTTTCAGAATATATTGCTTTATATGCATTAGGCCTTCCCCATCCTAAAGTATCGTTAGGGTTATTGTTGTTGCTTGCCGTGCTTAAGATTGCTTCTCTTATTTTCATAGGTCCCCATTTAGGATGTGCCTCTAAAACAAGAGCACATACTCCAGCCACAAGAGCTGTGGCACAAGAAGTGCCTCCAGACCATGTGTAACTATCAGATGAATCAGGGTTGTCGAGTAAATACGCATAAAAAGGAGCGCAAACATCGGGCTTCCATCTAGTTCTTTTGGTTAAGCCCAATTGGTCATACGGAGGTCCTATTGCACTTCCTGTGCTTCCGCTCCATTCCCAGTTTCCAAGAGTATCTACTCCTCCTACTGCAAGAATACTATCAGCGTCAGCTGGAGCAACTATACAGGTATCCGGAGAAAAAGTAGGATGAGTTGATCCTATATTTCCCATTGCGTTAACCAAAAGTACTCCCTTACCAGCCAACATACCAGCTACTATACTCATAGGTGTGGTATGGCCATCCATATCAGAGTAAAGATAAGGGGGAGGAGGGGGGGAGTCAAACCATCTTCTGTATCCTAGTGAACTTGATATTATATCCACACCAATAGAGTCTAAATATTCTGCACCAGCTATCCACCAAGTTGCTTCCATTATTATATCGGTATCTATTCCTTGAGCTTTTTCTGTTCTTGCCAAAGCAAGGGAACATCCATACGCAGGACCTACTACTTCTGCTGATTTAGCTCCTGCAATCAATGAAAGCATTCTACTTCCATGACGGAAGCTACACAGCTCATCGCCCTCATTATACAATATTGTATCATTACCTACAAAATCATATTTTGCTATTACTTTGTCTTTTAAGTGTTGCAGGCATCTATGGTACCTAAGGTCAAACCCACAATCGAGAACTCCTATCAACACTCCATTCCCGCTATAACCACTATCGTGGGCTGATGGGACGTTTAGGGATTTAAGTTGTTTTTCGCAGTTATCTCCATAATTAATTCCTTTAACTTCTTTTAATATTAAATCTTTTTCTCGGGTATATAACATTACTTTTCTTATTTCTTTTACAAACGAGAGAGTTTCTATTTCTTTAATTAGTTTTACTGAAATTTCAAAGCTTACTGCATTTAGCCATTTTGAGATTACACATTTTTCAATGCCAAGTTTTTGGATATGTTCCACGTACTCTTTGCACACGGGAATGTCGGAAAAATCACAAAGCTTACCTGCTTTCCTGATTTTAAGTCTTCGTGTTTTTGCTCTACCGTTAAGTGAATATTCCGCTGATTTAATAGCTTTGTTGTACTCTGAATTTTTGAATATTCCTTTATCTGTGAAGAAAATCCATACCTTTACTTTGTTTTCAGGAGCTTTTTGAGATAACCAGCTCTGAAATCCGGGCGAAATTTTTGGATTATTGGGAGCTATATAAAAACTTGCAATAAAAAAGTAAATTAATATCATTATATATAATTTTTACCGATATACTTCAAGGTTGTCAAGAAAAATCATTTTGAATTTTTATCTTGTCAAACTCTTCCCAAATTCTTGGATTTTCTTGATTACTTTTTCAACTTCTTCGTCTTTCATCGCTGGATAAAGAGGCAAAGTCAAAAGCTTCTTCCATATTTTTTCTGTTACTGGAACTTGAGCAGGAAAATCTTTAAAAACTTTATAGTGGTGCGCAGGTTCATAGTGTACGGTTGTTTGGATTTCCTTACTCATTAAATACTCATGTAGTTCATTCCTGTATTCTGTTTTAATTATATACATATGGTTGGAGCTTTTGGTATATTCTCGTTCAACTGGAATTTCCAGCCAATTTAATTCTCCAAGTCCTTTGTTGTATTTTTGTGTAATGGCTTGCCTTCTTTGGTTATGTTTATCAAGAAGCTTAAATTGTGCA
The DNA here is from genome assembly GCA_030592575.1 of bacterium. Classification (GTDB taxonomy): domain Bacteria; phylum Hydrothermota; class UBA3073; order JACQXS01; family JACQXS01; genus JAGMCN01. The sequence continues at coordinate 30,442 of JAUVIV010000001.1, forward strand.
AGTCCAATCACTGCCGCAATGTCATTCATATGATACTTGAATCCCAATTCGTCAATCCTGTATTCCCATGGATAACTACCGGTCGCTATTCTATCCCATGTGCTTTTATTTATATCCAACCATCTCAATTTTTTTAGCTTTTCGCACAGTTTAGTGTCATTAGTTGTAATCATAGCACCATCACCTGTAGTGAGATTTTTGACAGCATGGAAGCTGAAGCAAGTAGTTTTGGTGTCGGAAAGTCCACCGTGTTTTTTGCCTTTGTATTCACTTCCGCAAGCGTGCGCAGCATCTTCTATTACTAATAAATTATGCGATTTTGCTATATCCCAAATTTCATCCATCGGAGCACTGTGTCCACCAAGATGCACAACCACAATGGCTTTGGTACGATTAGTAATCTTTCGCTTTATATCCTCAGGAGCTATACATAAAGTATCGGGAAGAATGTCAGCAAATACAGGAATAGCTTTTTGGTAAAGAAGTGGGATAATGGTTGATGCAAAAGTGAACGAGGGAACAATTACTTCATCTCCTTCTTTTATTCCGGTAGAGTGAAAAGAGAGATGTAGGGCTGCGGTGCAAGAGCTAATGCCAATGGCATGTTTTGCTCCCACGTAACGTGCAAATTTTTCCTCAAATTCAATGGTTTTTGGGCCAAGTCCAATCCAACCCGAATCAAATATCTTGCCCAGTTCTTTAAGAATTTTCTCTTTATTTATTTCCGGTCTAAATATCGGTATCATTTTTTTATTTTCTACCTTAACCACAGAGCACACAGATTTTCGCAAGATGTAGGGGCAGACCTACGTGTCTGCCCTGATGATTTGGGCGAACACACGGGGTCGTCCCTACATTTATAATCTTTTAATGGTTCTATCATCCACTCGTAGAACTTCACAATTCATTTGTTGTTTCCCCTTAATTTCAGAAATTCTTGATTTAACATTTGTATTACCTTTTCATCTGAAATGTGCGTTTCGAGAACATTAGGAAACCACTTGAAATAAGTACGAAATCCCATCAACCTTCTCAGAATTTTTATTTTTTCCTCATCTGAAGAGGCATTTTTTAGTCGCAACAAATCTTTTCTTGCCTCAAAATAAAGCAATTCTATTCCTGTTTCGGAATCCTTCTTATAATTGAAAACAGAGGTTGCAGATGTAATATTATTAAAGTTTCGTGTAATACTTCCTTGGTTTTCTCTATTTAATAGCCATGCATCCAATCTTATTTTACCATCGTCTAATCTACTTGGGAAGAACTCTGACCCTTTTCCAATTATTCTGACTTCACAGCCTTTTGAGCCTGACAAGAGATCTTTCGGAATACCTTCAGGTGAGCAAGATGGAGTAATGCCATAATCGTAAACTTCAAAGTAGTTTGTGGATGAATCTGGCAAAAATACTGTTTGTTTGACTTTGACCAAAAATCCGTATGCTTCTCCCTTGACACGCTCAGACCGCAAGGGTCCAACTATATCAATTACTTCACCAATAAATAAATATTCAGTTGTATCAAATTTTGTTGGAGGCCGAATACGAATCTCACAAGCAATGGATATCTGTGGTAACAATATTGCAAAGATTAAAAGCAAGATTTTCCTTGTTACTGTTACGATAAACATTTTATTTTTTATATACTCTAACTTCAAGAAAGTCAACTTTATTTTTGCACAATCCTTTACTCGAAGCTTAAGTCTTATTTTCTATATATTTCACAGCATCCTCTATATTTTCTTATAACCTCTTTTATTGCTTTGGATTTTTCCACAGGATTTTGTGAATTTGGGTTTCTTTGATTGTTGCAATTATTTCTCTTTTTCGCAAATATTTACCTATTACAATTAAATGTGTACTTAAAAATATTTATAGACTTTTTGCTCTCATCATTGCAATTACAAGCCTTATGCCAAGAATACCGGCCACCAAAAATCCCAGAAGTCCTAATACTGGAAATCCCAAGAGAAGAGGACCTTTTTCTGTTTGCATAATCAAAGACGACCCGATAATAAGAGCTGCAATGATAAGACTAAAAGATAATCTGTTAGTTGATCTTTCACCTTGTGAAATAAGATTGTCTAATCCCTTATGTTCAAATTCTACCTTTAGTTTTCCCTGTCGTATTTTTTTCAATATCGGGACAATATCACCTGGAAAATTTTTCAGGAGTATGGAATATGCTGTAAAAATTTCTGTTGCAACTTTAACGAGTCGTTTTGGATTATATTTTCTCTCAAGTAACTGTTTAACGTAAGGCTTCAAGTGTTCAATTATATCAAATTCCGGGTCAAGCTGATGTGCAATTCCTTCTACCGTAGATAATGTTTTTGTAAGCAAAAGCAAATCTTCAGGAAATTTCATCCTATATCTTCTCGAAATTTCAAACGCTTCATCTACAACATTTTTTACTTCAATTCTTGCAAGTGGTACTCCGTAATATCGGTTAATAAATCTTCTCAAATCTGACTTCAACTCTCGCATATCCATTTCTTCATCTACTACATTGAGTTCTATAAAGACATCTATAATTCTGCCTATATCTTTATTAATTACTGATACAAGGAGGAGTGTTAAACTTTCTATTAGTTCGTCGTCCAGATTTCCTGTAAGTCCGAAGTCAAGAAGTGCGATTTTACCCTCTGTTGTAACAAGTATATTCCCTGGATGAGGGTCAGCGTGAAAAAATCTATGTATGAATATCTGTCTAAAAATAGAGTCTATTACTATCAGTGATAGGTCTTTACGAGAAAGTCCTGTCTTTTCCGGAACATCAGAGTCTGTGATTTTTATCCCCTCTATATATTCTAATGTAAGAATTCTTGAAGTAGAAAGATTCCAATACACTTTTGGAATAAGGATAAATTTATCATCCTCAAAATTTGTTCTAAATTGATCTATAGCTCTACCTTCGTTTATAAAGTTGAGTTCGGATTTTAAATTTTTGCCTATCCCTCTTACTTTTGCCAATGGTTCATATTCTCTTGCCTCTCTTATTTCTCGCTCTATCCAGCCTGCAATCGTTTCCATAATAGAAAGATCCGTATCAATTTTACCAGAAACGAATGGACGTTGTATCTTTACTACGATTTCGCATCCTTCTTTTAGAATTGCTCTATGTACTTGAGAAAGAGAAGCAGATGCAATGGGTTCCTTATCAAAAGCACAGAACAATGTTTCTATTGGAGCCTTTAATTCATCTTCAACTACTTTTCTAATTTGCTCATAAGGAAGAGGTGCTACTTCATCTTGCAGTTTGGAAAGTTCATAGACAAAATCCCGTGGAAGTATGTCTGCTCTTACAGATAGAAATTGTCCAAATTTTACAAAAGTTGGTCCAAGTTCTTCAAGAGCCAGGCGAAACCGTACTGCCCTTGATTGTTTGAGTAATACCGTTCGTATTTTGTGAGGAAGAAGCCTTCTATCAATGGGAAGTCGGTTTACTACATCTTTAAATCCATATCTGGCAAAAACTCCCAGAATCTGCCGAATTCTCCTGATATTCTTTAATTTTCTATCTATTCCTATCATTTTAGTAAACAGTAGAAAGTGAGAAGTATGTAAATAAAAAATTTACTTCTCACTGATTACTTCCTACTTTTTCTTCTCCAGTTTTTCAATCTTCTTCATAAGAGCATCTATGTCCGACTTTGTCGGAATATTGACTTTATTCAATACATCTCTCGTAGTATTCTCAACTATCTTTTCAATTTCTGCTCTCGTATCTTTACCTTTCTCAAGAAGTTTTTTGACAAATTCTGGCTGGTCTTTCTTGGCTACTTTCCCCTTTTTTACAAGGTCATCCACTATGTTCTCTGCCTTTTCCTTTGTGAGAGCAAAAGCTCCAAGACCTGCTGAAAGCATCCTCTCTATAAATCCTTCCATCTAAATCACCTCCCTTTTAGTTAAATGGTAACTGGTTAAATAAAAATTGCTGCAAATATGTTATTTTAACTGTTTTACGATTCACGGTTTTTAATTCTTGTTACCTTTAGTGCCATTTTTATCTTGATTTTTCCCAGTACTGGAATTTTAATAATACCTATTCCACTGACAGGTATCAAGTTCTTTCCATTATCTAATAATCGAACACTCAATATTGTTGGATATTTCAATACGTCTGGTAACTTTTTGGAAGTCACGGTATAAATCACACCTTCTTCTACCACTTCCATTTTTGTCACTTCTACAACTACTTCACCGACTTTCATACCGGCATTCTTATCTGCCGTAAGCATATTTGCTACAAGAATTTTCCCTACCGCCATCTTCTGAGTATTAACTTTGTACAAGAAATCTACAAGAACTGAAACCAGGTCTTGTATATCATAAGGAACATTCTTAAGAACCTTCCCATCTACAAGCAGTTTTATAGATTGTTTTTCTCTATCATAATATATATGTTCAGTTATCTTCTTCGTTCCATCCTTTTGTTGTTTATATTCTATACACTGCACAGGCAGATGCGTCTCAATATCAATATAGGAATCAGAAGTTTCTGCTCCTTTATATACTTTGAGCAAACTTATAATAAAACCCAAAATCCCTCCGAGTTTATCCACTTTTCCTCTTACCAAAATGACATTTTTGCCATTAACCTCTGTCTCTTTCACTGCTTGCAGACTTCCTGTACCAGATAGAAGAAATCGTCTTGCCGTGCAAGTGATTTTCGTCCCCGTTACCTTATATAATGAAAGTGTATCTAATTCGTGGGATTCTATAAATTGGCTTTTACACTCCAATATTTGTGTGTTCAGGCAAAATACGGAAATGACATAAATCCAGAGTGTATATGTAGACTTCCGTCTTAGAGGCAGAAGAAAGTTAGTCATATTTTCAATATTTCACAAGTTCAGTGATTTTAGCAATAACCATTTTGGTAGTTTCCCTTTCGGTTCGTTTGGGATAAATAGGTTTCCCAATATTAACAATTATTTTACCAGGACGAGGAATTTTACGAAATAACGCAAAGACATTATCAGTTCCTTGAATACCAACTGGAATAATAGGAACATTTGCCGTGTGAGCAAGAAAGAAAGCCCCTCTCTTGACTTTTTGTATCTTATTGGTTAATCTTACACTTCCCTCGGGGAAAATCCCTATTATTCCTCTCCTTCTTAATATGTTTAAAGATTCTTTGAACGGTTCTCTTATTTGTAATTGGCTAACCGAAATACATCCCATTCTAGATAGGAATACTCTTACTATTAGTCCTTCAAACAGATAAGATGCAGATAAAAAGGTGATTTTTCCTTTAAATAAAGCAACTAAAACAAAACTATCAAACCAATTGATATGATTTGCTACAATAATAGAAGCATCTTTTTCTAAAATATTCTCTGCTCCCCTTACCCTTAGCGAGTAAAATATTGTAAGAACTATTCGAGTAGCCAGACGAATTGTATAATAAAAAGCCGATTTGCTATTTTGGTGTTTCACAAATTTCTTATCTCCTGAACAGCATAATGTCAATGATTTCTTGTATCTTTTTCCCAAGTCAGTCAGTAGCAATTACTATCACTGAAGCTATTTTCTTGAATATATCCATGTATCTCCTTCTTTCAATATCTATGGTGCAATATATAGTGTGTCAATGTCTATGCCTGTAAGGTTGTCTCCATCGTTTACTACAATTGAATCAGGCTCAAGATTATCATCCGGGTCATACCATCCTATCAAATCCTTGTCAGGCTCATATACGATATTCCCATTGGTATCTGCTATTGTCGTCACATAGTAAGTAGAAGGGTCAACCCTTATTATCTTATAAGTCCCATCATTTCCTGCTTTCCATCCGTTGCTTAAGTTGATATCGCTCTCCTTTGATTTTAAGAGCAGGACATAAGTATTGGCTAAAGCTTGCTCTCCGTTTGTAACCTTTCCAGAAACAGTGCATTGCTCAATTTCCTCTTGCACATCCTTGCAGCCAGCAAATACTAAAAGCCCGACCAGCATTATGTAAAACTTTTTCATCATCCCCCCTTCCTTATATTTTTCCCTGCTCATTTACCCAAATATTGTAACTATTACTCAAGAACACTACATATTATTCAAATGGCACTGAAATTGTCAGCCGGAATGAGAGCTTGGAATCTTTTCCTTCATATTTTCCCGACACAGATGTATCTACCCTATAATTAGAATAACTGTAACCAATTCCCCCTGTGTAGATTTTTTCTTCCTTCAATAAATCTGTACCATAAGCCCCGACTCGTATTGAGAGGTCTCCCTGTTTTAAGGATTGTCTGTTTTTGGTGCCAAAATTGCTTCTTTGTTTTTTTTCTCGTATAAATGTTTTCTCTGCTCCAGTATGATAAATGTAAGGGGCTTTATCATCCCACCTTTTTTCGACATCTGATGCTAAAATGAAACCCTTAAAAAGTTCTAAAGCTATACCTCCTCGCAAATTCGCATTTATTCGGTCTCCACTATAATCGTGCCAGTACATCTTTGCCAGAACATTCCGTGCAGCGAGTCCAATAGCAATTCGCTTTTTGGGATACAAGAAACCGATATCTATGCTGTAACCATTGCCACTATCCAGATTTATATTTGGTTCTTCCCACACTTCATTTTTTCTACTTTTTTCTGCAACTCCTATCCTGCCATTCAGGTATTTGACATTCATCCCCAGAATACAAGGCATTCCCTGGATTTCTTGGTCAGTGGCTCCCATAAGTGTGGTCATTGATAGAACAAATTCATTGATACTGTATTCAATGTCTTTCCATCTTTCAATTGTATCTCCATCCGCATTGATGTTCTGTTCATACATGTTATTCTCACATATACTTGACAGCGGACGCCAGCTCAAAGCTCCCTGATTTTCTGAAAATGCAACAAATGACAATCTCTTACCACTCAGTCCTGTCGCTGTTCTAAAGAGATTTACGACCTCTATATTCTCAACCTCTATATCCTTCATATCACTGAAGCCAAACATTGCTATTGATTGAGGAAGTAATCCCAATCCAGCTGGATTCCAGTAAATACAACTAGCGTCGCCACCAACAGCAACAAATGCTCCTCCCATTGCGAAAGGTCTGGCTCCTGATTCCAGTCCCCAATAGGCGCCCTCAAGAAGAGGAGCTTTCTCGGTGCCAGCAGACTCCCTTGAGAAAAATGTTAGGCATAGAATTGAAAAAATAACTCGTTTTTCCATATCATCTTAATAGTGCATTCAACTAATTTTCTCAGAAATTCACTTCTGTCTTGAAGTAAAGTTGGTCTTGCTCTTTCCATTCGCCAAAGAGAGTTCCCAACTTTCCATCTAAAAGAAATGCTCCAACCAAGAGTTTTACATTATCAGTTGGAACATAAGATAACTCAGGGATAATTACAGTGCCGTAGTTTTTCTCTATATCCTCAATATCTTTTATCTCTAAACCACCAGATACAGCAATCTTAATCTCATCATTTTTGAATTTCTGTTCAATTCCTGCCATAACATAGTCCTCAAGATTATCTTTTCCTCGTTCAGCAAAGAAGCCATGCATCCATTGAGCATTGATATAGACTCCGGTCTTAAGGGTATAATCTCCACCAAGAGTGAATTTCATATAAGGTTCGTCAGAGAGAATGGTTGTATCTTGAATTATGGGATTCAAAGGATCTGCAGGATTTGGCATTTTTATTTCCATCTTTACTTCTTCAGGCAAGAACATTGCTACTTCTCCCCAGAGACCTATAGAACAAAGCTCTCCAGCACAATCAAAGCCAATGGCTCGAAATTTTGGAAATCCCAAATAGGTATCAAGTTTCACATTTCCCAAAGTATCAACAGGAGTTACAGCAAGCTTATTTGCAATAGGTACATCGTCATAACCCCAAAAGTATGATAGCGAAAAGTCGTATTCTTCAATCTTTCCAGACAACTTTGTAGCATACATAGAGTTTTCAGGCTTTCTGTCAGGGAAAGTAAGATGTTCTACTGACTCTGCAAGATTTGTCCCTGTGGGTAAAGGAAGAGCATCCGTACTACCTAATAAAGGAAATTCACCTCTGGGCAACAAAATAGGCTTGAGAGATGGAAGCCATATAGCACTTAAGTTGTATTCATCACTTAAATTATAAATAGCATTTACAGCCTCCGTAGGTATTTTCTCTCCAAAATTCAGAGGGTCAGAAAAATCATCAGGATTTAGATTGTCTGTCGGATTGAGTTTATCTGCTGTTCCCCAAGCTATTCGCTGTTTACCAATCCGTAGGTCTAATTCATCAACAATAAAACCGTAAAGATCGGCATAGGCTTCCCACAGAGAAAGTTCATAAGGATTGTTAAATGAAATCTCAGCCAAATCTGCCGAACTACTTGCAAGATTTTGGTCCCATAACCTGAATTTCATACCGGCATAGAGAAATAGATTTTTGGATGGACTTGATTGTAGTTTTAAGTTAAGTTCGTGATATGGATAATCTGCGATTCTTACACTATCTGCTACGAGAAAACGCTTGTCCAGTTTGAGATTACCTGAAATATCTATCTCCCCCATACAAATTTTGGGACTACTTATAATACTCATTCCTAATAATATAAGAATGATACGAAAAGAAATTTTTGTCATTATATACCTCCATTTTTGACGCTCTACGCCTCACGCTTTATGTGTGTAGCGTTGTGTGTTTATCATTCAATGTGTTTCTAAATGCACGGATTTTTGCCTCTAACTTATCACACAATTCATAAATGTCTCTGACATCTTCAGCGGTAATAAATTGTAGTCGTTCGCATATCTTCAAGCAACTAAGAACCTCGATAAGTGATTTCAGGGAAATGCCCAGATACCTCCGGAATTCAGCATCGGTATTAGCTTCCCTTCCTTCCGCAATATTCAGTGACATGGAAGTAACTGCTCTCTTTACTTGATTGGACAATTCATACTTCTCTTTAACAAGCAATAGTTTTGTCAGGCTACATACCTTCTCTATTAGTTCAAGCAAAAGATGCCAAATCTCTAAAATTTCAAAACTATACATTTTTATCTTCTTGCTTTAAGCATATGGTATTAAGCGTCTTTATTTCGCTCTCTTGAGCATTCGTTTAGTGAACATACTTGCTTCAAGCCCTGTGTCGTGCGTAACAATTCCAAGTTCCATAACAGTACTATGCTGTATTTTTAGGTTTTTCATTGTTACCTTTTTAGGAGTCCAGTAACCATCTATTTTTTCTGTATCCTCATTTTCCATAACCTTGAGAACGGTTCCTTTCTTGCTATAGTATTCTACCTTACTTGGAATATAATGTGTTTTATTCACTCGCATAATAAGTTTAGCGTAATCTATATCTGATTTCGGTGTAGGAGTGAGCTTCAATACATACTCTTTTTCTGTTTCCTTTTCTATTTTAGCGGTAAAGTCCTTAGTATATTGGCATTTACCAATATCGTTGTAAGAGAAATCTGTCCCCATAAAGCTCTCGTTCTTCACATGAGAAGCAATACGTCTTATCTTTTTGAATGCAGGCATATAAAGATACATCTCATTATCGGAGAAAACTAAAAACCCAACTCCTTTTACATCGGCGGGAGAAAGAAATCTTATAAGTCGTTTTTCTTTTCCCAATTGCCACATCTTTATCTTGCGAACCTTAGAATCCCCATCCTTATCTATTAGCGTAAGGTTTATATTTGCTATTCTATCGTTTGGAGCATTCATGGCATCTTCTACTTTCTTCAAAATTTTGTCACCTGTCTCTGCCAAAAGAATAAGTGGCAGAAAAAGAGCAACACCTATTTCCAAAAGCTTTTTCATACGGTACACCTCCTTTTTTTATATTTTATGCTTGACGCATTCAGCGTCTGGTCTTCATAAATCTAGCCTTAGTAACAAGAATTAGTGCTGGCAAAAATGTAATAGCTCCTAAGGCACTAGTTATCATCGTAAATGCTATTAGATAACCGAATCGCTGCATAGGAACTATGTTTCCCAAAACTAAAACCAGAAATCCCATCATTACAGAAATAGCATTGATGAGAATTGCCTTCCCTGTCGTCTCCAGTGTTTTATCCAAAGCCTCCAATTCAGACTTGTTTTTCCCCATCTCATGCTTAAATCTATTGATAAAATGAATGGTATAATCAATACCAATCCCAACAGCTACGCTGCCTATCATAACAGTAACGATATCTAATGGAATATTTAGAACTGTCATCAGAATGAAATTGATGAGAATAGTGAGAATAATAGGTGATATTGAGATTAACCCACCAATCAAGGATTTCAGTTGAAAAGACAGAAGAAGAAAGACCAAAAAGATAGCAATAGAGAGGCTCAATGCCTGACTCCTCATTATTTTTTTATCTATATCCATATAGATTATAGGCATTCCTGTTTGTTGGGCAGCCAAATTCACTCTATTTTTGGAATTGAAAGCGTCAGCATATTTTGAATTCTCCACAGCAAGCCAGTCTTCATTTATTTCCCAACAATTATCCCGTAAATCTTCCAAGAAGTCCCTATCATCCCTTAAATTTTCAGGAAGAAATGGCTTTAACTCTTGCACAAGATTATTAATCTTTGTCCATCTTTTAAAATCAGCTATGATTTCCGTAATTGATTCGGCAGAATATTCCAGAACTTCAGTATCCCCGATATAATTTTTTTTAGGAATGTTTCTCTTCAGAACACTAATAATCTTTTTTTCACCAATCTCTCCTGTTTTTAACCCTACAAGAACACCATCAACAACTTTAGTAATAATTCTTTCTGATTCTATTTGGATATCTGCTTCATCGCTTTTGAAATAGTCAATAATTCTTTGTTTTAATCTTTTTGTTGATGCTTCACCAAATGCTTCCTGTCCATTTTGCATTCCTGCAATGATACCCTTTATCAGAGTAGTGTCAGAAACTTGAAATTGGGGGTTTCTCATCTTAATATCCCACTTTATTTTTGATAGAATTTCATTTGCCCGTTCCATTCTCAATGTTTTAGCCATATCGGGAGAAGCAAGAGAGATTTTAACTTCAAGCAAATCCGTTTTAAATTCATTTTTCAAATAATCCTCAATTGCATCCACTAAAGTCCTGACTTCTCCCGTGCTTACTGTTCCCAATTTTGCTTGAATCAACCCCTCATTCGCTTGATTATTTATCAACTGATTTAATACTTCATTTCCTTCTATGAACAACCAGAGATTAGCTACTCCTTCTCTTGTTTCAGGAATGGTATAATGACCATTCATTACCCCATTTATTTCGCAAATTAAGTCGGCAATAGATTGTGGGTCATTTACATTGGCTTGAATTTCTAAATATTTTTCAAATTTGAGCATCTCTTTCAAAACAAAAGGGTTCTTCAAATCTCCTTTAACCAAAATCTGAATCGGAATAGAGCCACCAAGCTTCTCTTCCATCATCTCCTCAGTCTGTCTAATTTCACTGTCCTTTTCAAAATAGCCAATCATATTGACTTCTCGCTGTAATCTGGGAATAGCAAAGAAAGAGATTACAATAATAGTAATCCCCATTCCTATGATAAGTTTTTCGTGTTGAAGAATAAACGCTCCCAATCTGTCCATTAGTCTTGTTAAAAGGTCATTTTCAATTCCTTTATGATTTAGTTTAACTTTTCCAACTCTCAACAGAGAGAGCATTGCAGGCAAGAAAGTTACAGAGATAAGCATAGCAAACATTACTCCGATAGCAGTGAAAATACCAAGCTCTCGAATCAAGCTCAATTCGGAAGATAAAAAGGCTAAAAATCCAATTAAAGTGGTAATGCCAGCTAAAAAGATAGGAATCCCTACCTCACTTAAAGCATCTTTTATCCCTTGGATCTTATTGTCTCCTAATCTAACATCCTCGTTATATTTAGAAAGCATATGAATTCCATAAGCGCTACCAATGGCAACAAGCAAAACCGGTATTACATCAGCGGCAATAGTTAAAGGAATTTTCATTAAACTCATTATTCCCATAGCCCATACTGTACTCATAAGAACAGTAGCCAATGGTAAAAAGATTCCTCTAAAACTTCTAAAGCTGAAAAAGAGAGTAATCATTACCAATAGAATGACTAAAGGAATAAGTTTACTCAAATCTTTAATAATAACGTCTGCCAGGAAAATCATCTGGAATGGCATTCCACCATAATATATCTTCTCCTTGCCCTGAGTCTCTTTAACAAGTTCTTTCATTTGTTTCCCAGCTTCTACCTTATCAATATCTTCTACAAGACGTGCAATAATAACCGTTATTTTACCGTCTTCGGAAACCATATTACCTCTATACATATCTTTAGAAAGAGTATATTCTTCCAACTTTTTTAGCTCATCCGGATTTTCGGGAATATTATGTCTATCAATCAGTTTGCCAACTTCTAGACCCCATTCTGTCTTTTTAATATCCAGAATATCCGTTATGCTCATTACATAAGAAACTCCGTCCATCTGTTTAAGCTTCTCAGTGATTTCGTCAACTCTATTCAGCGTTTCATAGTTAAACACATTATCGGTTTCCAAAGCCACCATAGCTAATGAGCTACCACCAAATTTATCTCCAATTTCATTGAATAGTACTACCAGAGGATCGTCCTGGGGTAAATAGGTGAGAATGTCACTATTTATCTTTAGATTCTTCAATTGATAGCCAAAGAACCCGGTTAAAGCAACTACCGAAACAATAATAATTACCCGATATTTTATGACCAGATTAGCAAATCTTCTCATCTTTTACTCCTTTCCTAATTGTTTGTTTTGAGATTATTCATTTGACGGTAACTTTGTACGAAGATATTCCACCACATCTCCCATTGTCTTAAGTTTTTCTTCATCATCAATAAGGATAATGGCGTTGACACCAAACTCTTCTCCAATATCCATAATGAACTCAACCATATCCAATGAATCTACTCCTAAATCGTCAACAAAAGATGCTTCTGGCGTAACCTGTTTTTCAAGAACTTTTATGTATTTGACAATAATCCTCTCTACTCTCTCGTATAATGTTAATTTCATTGCTTTATTTGATGTTAAATGTTTCATTTTCTATATATTTCACAGCATCCTCTACGGTTTTAAGTTTTTCGACAGCCGAGTCTGGAATCTGGATATTAAACTCTATTTCAAGTGCCTGAAGCAATGCAACATAATCAAGACTGTCCGCTCCCAAATTGTTTGCAAAAGAAGTTTCTGGCAAAACTTCTGCCTCTTTCACGCAAAGTGTTTCCGCAATAACCTTTTTTGCTCTTTCAAATACTGCCATAATTTACCTCCTGTGATGTATCTGGATTCAATAACATTTTTATCTCACTCATTATTTGCGTGGTTACAACTTTCAATATTTTTTTATTGTAAGGTTTATCATAGTGTTTATCAAAATAAATCGGTTTACCAAATTTGACAATTACCTTGCGGGGACGGGGAAATTTTTGTCCCTTTGACATAACATTGAAAGTACCTACTATTGCAACCGGAACAACAGGTGCTTTTGTTTGCAAAGCAATAAATGCTGTTCCTAATTTTGGCTCCTGCAAAGAACCGTCTTTGCTTACCGTTCCTTCTGGATACATATCAATTATATGTCCTTCTTTAAGAATACTAACAGCAACTCGGATAGCTTCTCTATCACTTTCTCCTCTTTTTACAGGAAAAGCATTCAATTTTCTAAAAATAAATTCTGCGAAACGTTTTCTAAACAGTTCTTCTTTACCCATTGTATGAAGTTGTCTTTTAATTGCAATTCCCAGAACAAATGAATCTAAATCACTGGGATGATTTGGCGCCAGTATCACACCACCCTGTTCGGGAATATTTTCATCGCAAACGGCTTCTAATCTAATATAAACCATTGCTATAACTCTTATGATTAAATGTGCAATTGAATAAAACATTTTCGCTTTTAGTCAAAGATATTTGATTTTATAGGTAAGGACTATTTACTGTTGCTTTGTAAATACTCTTTTTCCCAGATGTCTTTTGTTAATTCTCCTATTTTATCTCCGTATGCCGTAAGTTTTTTGCGATATTCCTCATCATTCAAAGCGTCTTGGACATTCTCATCTATAGAGTAAGGCTTGTGACATTTTAAAAGCTTATGATACATTCCATAGTGGTCCCGGATAGGACAGGTTCTTAAAAGATTTCCCTTCTTATCTTTTGGTTGCTTATAAGCGTATTCATCCTGCCATTTTCGTATTGCCTTGAAGAACTCAGAATTCAAAACAGTATTCAGATTACCACCATTCTTATAGACCTCATTAATATTGTGAACAGTATAAGGTTGAAAAACACAAGGAGTGCAATCTCCATTCCAATTTATGTAAAAATATCCCTCTGTTCTGCCTGCTGCTATGCACCCCTCTGAGGCAGTCCCATCATTCCAGAAGTCTGCAATGAAAATCTTTCGTTTTCTCACTATTTCCCTGTTCTTCTTCCACATAAAAAGTCGTTGCTCCGGCGTAGGCATAAGGTCAATCGTATAACTTCTACCTATTGGCATATAATGGAATATCCAACCGTAAGATGCCTTTGGTTCTTTTTCAAAATAGAAATCATAAAACTCATCACTTGTTATTATATCTACATTCTGTGAGGTTGCAGTTATAGATAACCCAAAGGGAACTCCTGCATCTTTCAAGTTTTGCATTGCTTTCCTTATACGTTTATAACTCCCTTCCCCTCTTCGTGCATCAGTTTCTTTTTCAAATCCTTCAACAGAAATAGCAGGAGTAATATTACCTAATTCTGCAAGTCTTTTTGCAACCTTTTCATCAATAAGAGTTCCATTTGTGTACATCAGAAAAAATGTATCCTTATGTTTTTTCACTATATCAAAGATTCCTTTATAAAGAAGTGGCTCTCCACCTGATATGACCGTAAAATAAGAACCCCATAATTCCCTTGTCTCTCGTATAATTCGGTCAAACACATCAAAAGTAAGTTTATCAGCATTTTGCACTCCAGCATTAGCATAACAACCCTTACATCTCAGATTACAAGCATTGCTTGGACTTATAGTAAGGAAGTGTGGAGGTTTAAATCCAAACTTACTATTAAACTTCTCCTTCACTTCAGCGTCCCCATCAGCAAGCATTTTGTCTACTCCAATATCCAGAATAACATCTTTCCATCGCGAAGAAATATTACTTGATAGTGCCCTTTCAGCGGTATGAAGCAAAGCTTTTCCCATGTAGAACATATCTTGTACCTGTTCAAAAGGACAAGAATCCCCTTTATCTAGGAGAATTGCTTTATATATTTCACTATCAGCTTTTTTAAGTGCAATTTTTCTAATTGCACTGCTCCGAATGGCAGTACGCGCAAGTCCCTTAACTGATTTTACCCATGAATCCTTCGCTTTGCTCATAGCAATCTTCTTCTTTTTCTATTAAGAGGATTTGATATACTTGTTTGCAAATATTCTTTTTCCCAGATGTCTTTTGTTAATTCTCCTATCTTATCTCCGTATGCCGTAAGTTTTTTGCGATATTCCTCATCTTTTAAAGCATCCCGAGCATCTTTATCTATAGGATAAGGTTTGTAACGTTCTAAAAGCTCACGATATAGTCCGTAATGATCCCTGATAGCACAAGGTCTCAAGAGATTTTCTTTTTTATCTTTCGCTTGTCCATAACCATATTCATTTTGCCATTTTCGTATGGACTTGAAGAAATCAGAATTCAAGACAGTATTCAGATTACCACCATTCTTATAGACTTCATTAATATTATGGATGGCATAAGGTTGAAAAACACAAGGAGTGCAATCTCCGTTCCAATTGATATAAAAATATCCTCCTTGCCTACCCGCCGAAATACAACCGTCCGATACAGTCCCATCATTCCAGAAGTCTACGATTAATATCTTTCGCTTTCTTACTATTTCTCTGTTCTTCTTCCACATAAAAAGTCTTTGCTCCGGCGTAGGCATAAGCTCAATGGTATAACTCCTACCTATTGGCATATAATGGAATATCCAACCGTAAGATGCCTTTGGTTCTTTTTCAAAATAGAAATCATAAAACTCATCACTTGTTACTATATCTACATTCTGTCTCGTTGCTGTTATAGATAATCCAAAAGGAACTCCTGCATCTTTCAAGTTTTGCATTGCTTTCCTTATACGCTTATAAACTCCCTTTCCTCTTCGTGCATCTGTTTCCTTTTCAAACCCTTCAACAGAAATAGCCGGAGTAATATTACCCACTTCCGCAAGTCTCTTCGCAACTTTCTTATCAATGAGAGTTCCATTTGTATATACCAAGAAAAATCTATCTTTGTATTTTTCCGCTATATCAAAAAGTTTTTTATAGAGGAACGGCTCTCCACCTGATATGACCGTAAAATAAGAACCCCATAGTTCCCTTGTCTCTCGTATAATTCTGTCAAATACCTCAAAAGTAAGTTTATTAGCACTTTGGACTCCAGCATTAGCGTAACAACCTTTACATCTCAAATTACAAGCATTGCCTGGGCTTATAGTAAGAAAGAGAGGAGGGTTAAACCCAAACTCACTATTAAATTTCTTTTTCGCCGCCGTATCTTTAGCAGTAACCATTTTCTTTGTCACATTATTAACAAGAATATTCGTGCATTGCGGAGAGATACCACTTAATATTGCTTTGTCTGCCGAGTGAAGTAAAGCACTTCCCATATAAAATTTGTCTTCTCGCTCCCTAAAAGGATGAATATCCGAGTCTTTCGAAATAAGTTCTTTATATACTTCACTCTCAATCTTTTTGAGCGCAAGCTTTCTAATCGTACTACTTTGAACCGCAGTACGCACAACTCCCTTCATTGATTTTACACCCAGGTTCTTCACATTGCCCATAATGCCCTCCCTTGCAAATCATTAGACCAAAATGGTTTTTTAGTCTAATTTTGACAAAAAAATTATCTCTTTTTTATTCCCTCGAATAAAGTTTCTAACAAGATATTAATATTTTTTTTGATATTTGTCGTTTTGGTTTTTATTGTCAAGGGATATTCTAATCCTTTTAAGGCAGTAACAATCGCAAAAGAAGTCAAGTGTGGATTTCTGACAGCAAAAATACCTTTTTCTACCCCTTCTATTAGAAAAGCTTTTATCGTTTCGATTTCTTCTTCAAAATCTTTTTTTCTTATTTTCTCAATAAATGAGTAATGTTCTAAATATTCATCTTTGAGTACGTTGTAAAAATTAGCCAATTGCCTGAGACACTGCATTCTTGTTAGTATAAATATTTGTAGTTTTTCTACTGGAGAAGTTGCTTTCTCCACAGCTTTTTTTATTTTCATGGCTAAGAATTTGCCTTCCCTCTCTATCACCGCTTTAAAAATATCCTCTTTGGTTTCAAAATAATAATAAATTGTGCTTTTCCCCATATGAAGAGCTTTGGCAATCTCATCCACAGTAGTTTTCTTGAACCCGAATCTCGCAAAAAGATCTCTTGCGGTTTCAACGATACCTTCTTTTCTATCTTCTTTCATTAGTTTCTTTTGTTAAACATTTAGACTAAAACATTCTAACAGTCTATTTTTAAATATTGCCTAATTTAAGTTTGTCAAGAAAAATCGAAAATTTTTTTGCATAATTTGAAATCGTGCCTACCTCCCTTGACTCCACAGGACATCAAGAAATACTTTTATCTTTGTGCCCTTTGTGTTCTTTGTGGTTAAAAAAATCCTGCTCAAGAAATGTGTTCTTTGTGGTTAAGGTAAAGATTTTTTTCTGATTGACTTTTTCCTGTAATTGTGTAATATGTAATATACAAATGAATGAGTTTAAGCTTAGGTTTGTTTCTTGGATTGGATGGTTTCTTGTTACTATTATAGGCAAGAGCCTTAGAATAAGACTTGAAGGTGAAATCCCTAAAGGTCCAGTGATTTATGCTTTTTGGCATAGCGATTTTTTCCCTCTTGTTTATGCTAATAGGAATAGAGGCATTGTTGGTCTTGTAAGTCCTCATCAGGACGGCGAGTATCTTGCGAGAATGCTCAAACCCTTGGGATATAAAGTTGTGAGAAGCACAAGTGGAGACAAGGGTATAAAAGGAGTTCGCAAGATTTTGAAATTAAAGAAAAACGATTTTGCAATTGCTCCTGACGGTCCTATAGGACCGGCTTATCAGGTAAAAAATGGAGTCTTGAAACTTGCCGAACTTACCGACTTACCAATTATTCCCATAGGAATCGGCATTTCAAGACTTATAAGATTTAATAGTTGGGATAGATTTAAACTTCCTTTGCTATTTTCAAAATGTGTAATTTATTGGGGAGCTCCTATTTGGGTCAAGAAATCAACGGAAGAATTAAGAGAGCGGCTTGAATCTGATTTGATTAATGTTAATATGCTTGCAGATTCACTTTTATAGCTTTATTTAGAATAGCAATATCCTGGCTATAATGATGATAAAAAAGGAGAAACTGTTATGAATTCTGAAACAAAACTCTATACACAGGGATTAGAAAAATATCCTAAAACAACCATAATTTTCGGCAATCTTCTGATGATTGTATGGATTATATTAGGAACTATTGCCTGTAGGTTTTTGTGTTCGTTGGCTGCCTGGCTTTATTTGGCTTTTGCTATTATAATGGTTTATATCGTGTTACGAAAATTAATTTGCACAGATTGTTGTTATTACGATAAATGGTGTCCGATAGGTTGGAGTAAATTATCTGCTCTGTTTTTCAAAAAGGGTAGTGTTAAGAAGTTTGGCACTAACATTGGCGTAAAACTTGCTCCGTTTACTTATGGGGTTTTGAGCTTAATTCCGCTTATTTTTATCATTGCTTCAATGTTTCAGAAGTTTACAATCTCTAAATTAATCGTATTGGTCCTTCTATTAGTAATTTCATTTTACAGTGGAGGAATTGGCAGGAAAAAGAGTTGTGCAAAATGTAAAATGAGATTAATTTGTCCCGGATGTGCGGTAAAGCCCCCCTCTGATGCTTAAGAAGTGAGTTCTATGTTAAATCATTAAATGGGAAAAATGCAATACGAGGATATTCTGAAAAAATTGGAGTCTCTATCTGATCCAAGAGCAATAGATGGGATGGCACGATTTGGCATTAATCCCAAAAATATATATGGAGTGTCAATTCCAAATATAAGAAAAATTGCCAAAGAGATAGGAATGAATCATATACTTGCCCAACAACTCTGGTCATCGGGGATTCATGAAGCTCGGATACTTGCAAGCATAATTGATAATCCAGAGATAGTAACTGAAGAGCAAATGGGAAAATGGGCAAAAGATTTTGATTCGTGGGATGTGTGTGACCAATGTTGCCTGAACCTCTTTAAGAAAACCAAATTCGCATATCAACAAGCAGATGAGTGGAGCTATGACAAGCGAGAATTTGTCAAGAGGGCAGGGTTTGCTTTGATGGCTTGTTTAGCAATTTATGATAAAAAAGCAGATGATAAAAAGTTTGAGAATTTTTTCTCTATCATAAAAAGGGAAGCTTTTGACGAGAGAAACTATGTTAAAAAGGCGGTTAATTGGGCGCTCAGGCAAATCGGGAAACGAAACCTTAATTTGAATAAGTGGGCAATCAAAACAGCTAAAGAAATTCAACAAATGGATTCAATAATTGCTAAATGGATTGCTTCTGATGCGATTCGGGAATTGGAAAGCAAAGAAGTTCAGAGTAGATTGCAAGGATAAAAATATGGAACAAATAAAGAAATATCCGAAGAAAGAATAGAATTAAAATTGAGAAAAAAATGAGTATCAAGGAAATTGAAGCAAAATCCATATTACGGAAACATAAGAAAATTGATTCGTGGTTTCTTTCTCGTTATGGAATGAATTTATATAGAGGATGTACCCATAATTGCGTGTATTGTGATGGCCGCTCAGAAGGTTATTACGTAGATGGAGAGTTTGGAAAAGATATTACGGTAAAGGTTAATGCGATAGAAATTTTAGAGCGAGAATTGGACCCAAAAAGAAAACGAACTTCTTTTAAGCAAGGGTTTGTTATGGTAGGAGGAGGAGTTTGTGATAGCTATCAGCCAATAGAAAAAAAGTATCAACTAACGCGAAAAGCCCTTGAGCTTATTTATAAACACAAATTCCCCGTACATATACTTACAAAATCAACTCTTATTGAGCGAGACATTGATATTCTAAAAAAAATAAATGAACAGAGTAAAGTGATTATAAGTTTTAGCTTTTCGTCAGTAAATGACAAAATAAGTGCTATATTTGAACCAGGTGTTCCATCTCCAACTGAACGATTAAAAACACTTGCTCTTTTCAAAAAAGAAGGGATTGCTTGTGGTATGTTTTTGCTTCCTGTGATTCCATTTATAACCGACACTCCTAAGTTGATAGAACAAGCAATAAAAAAAGCTGTTGAAATAGGACTGGACTTTATCATCTTTGGTGGAATGACACTAAAAGAAGGAAGGCAGAAAGATTATTTCCTGAATGTTCTAAAAAAACATTACTCGCATCTTGCCATAGAATATGCGAATATCTATAAACAAAGCAAGTGGGGAGAAGCAACCGGAGAATATTATAATTCAATAAATTCAGTATTTAATATTATTGCAAAGACATACAATATGCCTACTTGTATTCCCATTAATCTTTATAGAGATGTATTAAGCGAGAACGATTTGGTAGTTGTTATATTAGAACATCTTGATTATTTTTTGAAAATGGAGGGGAGGACATCGCCTTATAGTTATGCGGCATATTCAATTTCACAATTAAAAGAATCATTATCAAAAATGAAAGGAAGTTTTAGAAAAATAAAAGGAGTTGGCAAAACAACCGAAAATATTATATTGGAGATACTTAAAACAGGAAATTCATCTTATTATGAAAAATTATTAAGAGGCGGAAAGAGTACTTTATTTGAGGATTCTAATTAAGGAATTCGTAAAGTTATGTTGTCAATGAGTCTTGCTTTGCCAAACCAGACAGCAATTGCAATTAAGATTTCTCCTTCTAAAATATTTACTTGTGTTAGGTCTTTTTTGTTGACTATATCTATGTAATCAATTTTGGCGGTGAGTTTATCGGAGATTGCGTTTCTTATTTCATCTTTTATCTTTTTTGCATTTCTTTCTCTGTTTTCTATTAATTTTTTGGCAAGCATCAAAGATTGGTAAATCACTGGGGCATCTTTTCTTTCTTGGGAAGATAGATATATGTTTCTTGAGCTTATAGCAAGTCCATCCGACTCTCTTGCTGTTGGAACAGCTAAAATTTTTATTCCAAAATTCAAATCCGCAACCATTTTTTTAAGTATAATAAGTTGTTGAGCATCTTTTTCTCCAAAAATTGCAATATTTGGAGCAACGATATTAAAAAGCTTGCATACTACTGTACATACTCCCTTGAAATGAGTTGGTCTTGTTGCTCCGCAAAGAGCGGATGAAAGCTTGGGTAATTCAATAGAAGTGTCATATTCTTCCGGATACATCTCTTTGTCGGAAGGGGTAAATAAGATGTTTGTTCCTCTATTTTCAAGCAACTTTGCATCATAGTGAATATCTTTAGGGTAACTTCTTAAATCTTCGGAAGCTCCAAATTGTAAGGGATTTACGAAAATACTGGCTATAATGAAATCAGTGTATTTTTTGGCAGTATCTACAAGCTTAAGGTGTCCTTCATGTAAAGCACCCATCGTAGGAACAAAACCTATTTTTTCCCCTTCGTTCTTAATTTTACGGGAAATAGATTTCATTTCGTTTATTTTTTTAATGATTTTCATAGTGGATAATTATATAGCGTAAAGCTATTCTGTCAAGTTCAGATTTTAAAGGTGTTTTTTCTGAATTATAAAAAGCCGTTAATAGTTCAAGCAAGAAACAATAGTACCTACTTTTTGCTTGTAGTTAGCTATTTTAAAAAGCCCTTTTCTTGCTAATTTTTCACCATTTGGTTATCACAATATCTTTTCTCTTGTAATCTAAGAACGAAAAATATTAGTGACCGACCTTTAACTTCTTCTTATGGCGGATTGCTTTTCTTTGCTTTTTCCGCTTATGCGTGGTTATCTTTCTTCTTTTTCTTTTTCTTCCGCAAGGCATAATTTACCTCAATTCAAAAACTATTTTTAAGAAGCTTAGAAGCTTTAAATACAGGTACAGTCCTAGCTGGTAGGCTTACAGTCTTTCCTGTTTTTGGATTTCTGGCCTCTCTTGGTTTTCTATGTCGTACAGAGAAAACCCCAAACCCCCTAAGCTCAAGTCTATCGTTGTTCTTAAGTGTTTCGGAAATCCTATCAAGGAAAGAAGCTACAATAACAGCTACTTCTCTTTGAGTAAAGCCTGTATCTTTAGCAACTTCTTTTACGAGTTCTTTTTTTGTTTTTGTCATCAAAATTTAGGCTATAAGTTTTTATTTATCTTCTAACAGGAATCTTATTATTAGATTCAATTATAAAATCTACTTCGTTATCTTGTCTTACCACCTTTAGTTTAGTTCCTCTTTTGATTCCTAATTCAAGGATTTTGTCAGCCAAAGGATCTTCAAGAATACGTTCTATTGCTCTTTTTAAAGGACGAGCACCAAAATGCGGATCAAATCCTTCTTCTATTAAAAGCTCTTTTGCTGAATCGTCTAAAGTAAGAGTTATTCCTTTTTCATGTACCAGCTCTTTAAGTTCTGCGATAAAAAGGTCAACTATTTTAGCCATCTCTGGTTTTCCAAGTGCTCTGAATACTAAAATATCATTTATACGATTTAAGAATTCTGGTTTGAAAGTTTTCTTTACTTTTTCCAACAGCGTTTCTTTCATAAATTTATGAGTAAATACTTCTCTTTGTGTTTCAAATCCAATATGTGAGCGTTTGAGTTCTTGAGTTCCAATATTGGAGGTCATTATAAGAATCGTATTTCTAAAGTCAATATGTCGTCCAAATGAATCGGTAAGCATGCCTTCATCCATAATTTGCAAAAGTATATTGAATATATCCGGATGTGCTTTCTCTATTTCATCAAGAAGAACAATAGAGTAAGGTTTTCTGCGAACTTTTTCGGTAAGTTGACCACCTTCTTCGTAACCTACGTATCCGGGAGGAGCTCCAATCAATCTTGAAACATTGAATTTCTCAATGTATTCACTCATATCAATGCGTATAAGAGCATTTTCCGAATCAAACAAAAATTCCGCAAGTTTTTTAGCAAGATATGTTTTTCCAACACCGGTAGGACCTAAAAATATAAAACTGCCAATAGGATGTTTCGCATCTTTGAGTCCAGCTCTCGATCTTCTTATTGCACGTGCTAATACCTTGATTGCTTCTTCTTGTCCTATGACTTTATTCTGAAGAGTTTCTTCCATTTTAAGTAATTTTTCTTGCTCTTCTTGTTTAAGCCTGAAGAGAGGAATCCCAGTCCATAAAGAAATAACTTCCTTTATATGTTCTTGCTTGACTTTTGTAACTTTTTCTTCTTTCTTAGATGATTGAATTTGTTCTTCAAGTTGACGTTGTTCATCTCTTAATTTGGCAGCTTCCTCAAATTTTTGATGTTTTACCGCATCTTTTTTAAGTTCTCCAATATGTTCGAGTTCTTTTTTGAAAGCATTGAGTTGAGGTGGAAGTTTGCGAAATTTACGTAATTTAATACGGCTTCCAGCTTCGTCAATCACATCTATTGCTTTATCAGGAAGATATTTATTTGATATATATTTATCGGAAAGAGTAACTGCAGCTACAAGCGCAGCGTCCTCATATCTTACTCCGTGATGTGCTTCATATCTTGGTTTTAAGCCTCTTAGTATTTGTATTGTTTCTTTTACGCTTGGAGGAGTAACATGGATTGCTTGAAATCTTCGTTCTAAAGCACTGTCTTTTTCTATATATTTTCTGTATTCATTTAAGGTCGTAGCACCTATACAATGAAGTTCACCTCTTGCAAGTGCAGGTTTTAACATATTTGAAGCATCAATTGCTCCTTCGGCTGCCCCTGCTCCTACGAGAGTATGAAGCTCGTCTATGAAAAGTATAATATTTTGGGAATTTTGTATATCTTTTAGCACTGCTTTTAATCTTTCTTCAAATTGTCCTCTATATTTAGTCCCGGCAACAATTGCTGCCAAATCGAGCGCAAGTATTCTTGAATTATGCAAAATTTCCGGAACTTCTTTTCGTATAATATGTTGAGCAAGTCCTTCAACTATAGCTGTTTTGCCAACTCCCGGATCTCCTATGAGTGCGGGATTGTTCTTTTTTCTTCTGCATAGAATTTGCATTACTCTTTCAATTTCTTTTTCTCTTCCAATTATTGGGTCAAGTTTTCCTTCTTCAGCTAATTTGGTAATGTCTCTGGAAAAACGTTCTATGTTTGTCGTTTTTGATTTGCCGGGTTTTTTCTTGCTCTCTTCGCCCATAAAAAGGATTGCAAGAATCTCATCAGTTGTGCGGTCAATGTCTAATTCAAAACTAAAAAGAATTTGAGCCGCTATGCTATCTTCATGTCTTAGCATTCCCAGCAAAAGGTGTTCTGTCCCAACATATCCATGTCCAAATTGTTGAGCCTCTTCTTTTGCGTAATTAAGGATTTTTTTTGTTTCTTCATTATGAGCAAGTCCTTCATTTAAAAGCCCAAATTTTCCAATTTTTCTATGAGATTCGTAAATAACTTTAAGTATTGCAGTTGGATCAATATCAAGATTTACAAGAACTGTTATACCTACGCCTCCACCTTCTTTTATAAGACCGATAAGAATGTGCTCACTTCCTATTGAGTCATCTCCAAGCCTAATTGCTTCTCGTTTTGCTATGAGAAGAACTCTTCGCACTCTTTCTGTGAATTGATTCATAATTTGAATTTTCCGAAATCTTCTAATTTAAGTTCTTGAAAATGTGCTTTCAATTTATCTTTTTCTTTGATTTTAAAAGTTTTTCCTTTTTCTAATACTTCGTCGGTAATATAAATTGGAGCAGAACTTCTAACAGCTATAGCAATTGAATCAGATGGCCTAGCATCTATTTCCGTTATTGAGTTTTCCCCATTTAAGTATATTCTTGCATAATAAGTGTTTTCTTGAATATTATTCACTACAATTTTAATTATATTGGCATTAAGACCTTCTATCACATTTTTTATAAGATCATGAGTAAATGGACGCTCTGTTTTTTTGTGTTGGAGCCCCATTGCAATGGCAAATGCTTCATTAGAGCCAATCCATATAGGAAGAACTCTCTCACCGTCCAGTTCTTTCAAAAAAACAACATGTGACTTAAATGAAGTATCGTAAGCTAATCCCGAAACCTTTGCCTCAATCATTGAATTATTACTTGTTTACTACCCAGAGTTTTACGGTTGCAGTAACTTTTGGATGTAATGATATTTTTACGGAATAAACACCGAGTTCTTTTATTGGTTCGGGAAGAAGAATATCTTTTTTGTCTATTTGATGTTTTTCTTTCGTGAGAGCAGCTTCTATATCCATATTTGTAACAGCACCAAACAGTTTTCCGTCTTCTCCTGCTTGAACAGGAAAAGTTAATGAGAGGGCTTCAAGCTTTTCTTTTATTTGGGTAGCTTCTTTTTCCTTTTTTCCCTTTCTTATAGCTTCTATGCGATTAAGCTCTTCAAACATTTTAAGATTTGAAGAAGTATGCATAAGAGCAAATCCCTTGGGAATGAGATGGTTTCGAGCGTACCCACGCTTTACATTAACAACGGTTCCTCTTTCGCCTAATTTTTCTATTGATTTTAGTAAGACAATTTTCATCTTGCTGTTTTTGTGAAAGGTAAGAGAGCCATAACTCTTGAATGTTTTATTGCACGAGTAAGAGCTCGTTGATGTTTTGCGCAAAGCTTTGTTATTCTACGAGGTAAAATTTTGCCGCTTCTGGTAATATAATCTCTTAAATGATCAACGTCTTTATAATCTATAGTTAGCTTATTAGAACAGAAAAAACAAACTTTCTTTCTCTCCGGCCCTAATCTTCTTGGAGTTGTTTTGTTAGAATGGTAACTCTTTTTTTTCATTTTCTTCTATAGTTGTTTCTTCCTTCTTAGGAAAATTTTCTGTTTCAAGTTTAGTCAAATTCTGAACCCTTAAAGCATTAATTTCTACAATACTTCTCTTTTGTCCTTCAGGGGTTTCCCATGAACGGCTTTGAATACTTCCTTCAACAAAAACTGCGTTGCCTTTGTGAAGTTTCTCGCCTAATCTTTCGGCGGTGGGTCCCCAGGTAGTTACTCTTACGAATGTTGGGTCAGCATCTACCCATTCATTTGTTTTTTTGCTTAAGTATCTTCGGTTTGATGCTATTTGAAAATTGCATACTGCTCGACCATCTGGCATATACCTGAGGTCCGGATCTCCTGTAAGATTTCCGGTGATTAGGATTTTATTTATATTTGGGAGTTTATATTCTGCCATTATTTTAATATGACGCAATGCCTGAGTACATTTTTACTCAGTTTAAGTTCATGGTCAAGCTCGGGAAGTATTTCTTTTTCAACTGTGAATTCAATTAATACATAATACCCTTGTTCTTTTTTCTTTATTGGATAAGCAAGTTGGCGAATTCCCCATTTATCAATCTTTGAAACCTTGCCATTTTTTTCTATGATTTCTTTAAACCTGTCGGTTTCTTTGCTTATATTTTCTTCCCCACTTTTTGGGTTAAAGATTATAAGGTTTTCATATTCTCTCATTGAAAATGGATTATGCACTCAAAAATTACTCTGTCAAGATAAAATTTTAAAAATATTAACAGATGTCCTCATATCGTTGGAATCAAATCCCATAAAATAAATTATGCTTTTAAAAAAATATTTACAGAAAAGAAGGGATAATTTAAAGAATAAGAAGTCATAGGGTGAAAGATAATAGGGGATAGGATTGTCTTTATCTACTATATTATATAGCACAAAAAACTTGTTGACGATTAGAGAAAAATAAATTAAACTTAAAACAAGGAGTTAAAATGAATAAACTTATAGCTATTGTAGATGATGAACCTGATATTGTTGAACTCATCACACATCATCTAAAAAAAGAAGGATTTAGGGTAAAGGAATTTTATGATGGTGAGAATTTGCTTTCTTATGCAAGGAAAGAACTTCCCGATATGATAATTCTTGACCTAATGCTACCAGGTATAGATGGTATAGAAGTCTGTCGTTTGCTTAAATATAATGAAAAAACTTCATTTGTGCCTATTATTATGCTTACTGCTAAGGGAAGCGAAACAGACAGAGTTGTTGGTCTGGAACTTGGGGCAGATGATTATATGGTTAAGCCATTTAGTCCAAGAGAGCTTGTGGCTCGTGTCAAGGCAGTGCTTAGGCGGACTACTTTAAAGAAAGAGACTCCAAAAATCACGAGGATAGGAGATGTGACAATAGATTCAACAAAATTTGAGGTGAAAGCGAAAGATAAAAAAATTAATTTGACTCCTACGGAGTTTAGAATTCTTGAAATTCTTGCAAGTCATAAGAATTGGGTTTTTAATAGAGACCAGCTTCTTAACAAGCTCTGGGGGCACGACAAGATTGTTATTGATAGGACAATAGATGTTCATATCAGGAGATTGAGAGAGAAGTTGGGGAAAGCAGGCAAGATGGTTAAGACTATACGAGGAATTGGATATAAACTTGAGGAATAAGATGTTAAGCCCTTCTTAAAATGCAATCTTGGATTTAAGAAAATCGTAATCAGGAGATTGCTCCTACGAAATAATTATGCAACGAATTGGAATAATGTGGAAACAGTTTTTTTGTTATTTCCTAATTATTATTGCAACTGTTTCTGTTCTTGCGTTCTTTACCAGTCGGGAAATAGAACGGCATCACATTGGTCAGATTGAGAGGAACCTTAAACATCAAGCAGAATTAATAGAGGAAACATTGTATCACCTGTCGTTTGAGGAACATAGTGATAAGATAGATGAGATTGTAAATAAGATAAGTAAAAAAATAGGAACAAGAATTACGGTTATTAAGCCAAATGGAGTGGTTATCGGTGATTCTGAAGAATATCCTAAAAATATGGAGAATCATGCAACAAGACCTGAGATAGCCGATGCACTGAAGGGGGAGATTGGTAAAAGTATTCGTTTTAGTACTACTGTGAAAAAGAATATGCTATATCTGGTACTACCTGTAAAGCGAAATAATAAAATCATAGGAGTTATTAGAACAAGCCTTCCTTTAGAGAAAGTAAAGGAGTTGATAAATGTCATAAACCGAAAAATATTTTATTGGACAATAGCTTTAATTGTTTTTGGGCTTATTTTAAATTTAATATTCTCAAGGATATTTGCAAAACCAATTAGCGAAATAGTCCAGTCCACTAAGAAGATTGCAGGTGGGGATTTTACCACAAGAATATCAACCAATAGAAAGGATGAATTGGGTGAATTAGCTACTGCATTGAACTGGATGACAGGAGAAATTCAGAGATTATTTACCGAAGTTGCGACAGAGAAAGAGGAACTTGCAGCAATTCTTTCTTCAATGATAGAGGGCGTAGTTGTTTTGGATGCTGATGGGAAAATTATATTAACAAATGATGGATTTAAAACTATTTGTGAACTCCCAAATTCTGAAAGTGCTATTGGCAGGTATTACTGGGAAATTTTGAGAAGTACCGATTTTAAGCAACTAATTGATGAAGTGCAAGACAAAGGAGTTACAGAAGCTTTGGAAATTCATATAAGGAACAAAACGTATCTTGGCAATGCAACTTTGACTCGTGAAAAGGGAAAAGAAGAAACGGTTGCCGTTCTTCACGATATTACAGAAATTAGGCGATTAGACCTGATGAAGTCAGAGTTTGTTGCCAGTGCGTCTCATGAGCTTAGAACTCCACTTACTGCCATTAAAGGATTTGTAGAAACTTTGGAAGAAGGTGCAGAAGGAGAAAAACAGCATTTCTTGCAAATTATCAAAAGGCATACTGATAGGATGATTAATCTTGTTTCTGACTTGCTTCTTCTTTCTAATCTGGAGGCTAAAGAACGGAAGCTTGAGATAGATAACATAGACTTAAAAGAGGTGTTTTCTAATGTCGTAAATATTTTCAAGGATAAGGTAAAAAAGAAGGAACTAAAAATAGAACTTCTAATACCTGATGGATTCCTTATAATAAAAGGAGATTCTTTTTTTATTGAGCAAGTATTTATCAACCTGCTTGATAATGCGATAAAATATACTCAGGAAGGTGAAATCAAAATAGAATTATTTGACTTGGACAAACAAGTCCGGATTGAAATGTCAGATACTGGGGTAGGCATACCAAAAGAGCATTTATCAAGGCTATTTGAGAGGTTTTACACAGTTGATAAAGCTCGTTCAAGAGAACTCGGTGGAACTGGCTTGGGGCTTTCTATCGTAAAACATATTGTCCTACTTCATAATGGTAGGATAGATGTAGAAAGTGAACTCGGTAAGGGTTCCAAATTTCTTATAGTATTACCAAAAGGAGATGATATTTTGGGAGATACGAAAAGATTTTAGGTATCAAGAAACTTTTTAGTTAACAAATAATCATATTGAAATAATAAATGTAGTTAAAAGTATTTTATCTTATGTTTATCTATGCCTGTCTGTGGTCAAAAAATCCTTGACATTATGTGATTATATGATAAGTTAAAAACAGAATGCACACAACACAACACAACACAACACAACACAACACAACACAACCTTGTAGTATTATATAATCCTGCTTTTTCTTTAATTTTCTACCCGGCTCTATCTGATGGTTCTTATTTTTATCCTGCCGAGTATTCAAACCCTGCATTAAAGCCTGCCCTGAGAGAAGCCGAAGGGTGCGGTAGAAGTTTTTCTTTACCCCAATATATCATTGCGAGCTTTTCGCTTGTCATTGCGAGCCCTTCGCTCAGGACAAATCTGAACCCTTCACTTGTCATTCTGAACCCTTCACTTGTCATTCTGAACGAAGTGAAGAATCTCAACATATCGTTCAGGGTAAACTCCGTGAAGAATCTCGCTCAGGACAGGCTTCGCGAAGCAATCTCATACTTATTAACCCAATTACTTAATAACCAATTATCATTTAACCCAAGCCAGATGGCTTGAAAGGAGGTGATGCAATATGAATGTATGAAGAAAGAATTGAAGGATTGTAAAATTTGTTTAGTTTTTAACCCAAGCCAGATGGCTTGAAAGGAGGAAAAATGAGGAAAATATTCTCAATCGGGATAGGAATTGTGGGGTTAGCAATTGCAACAACACCTATTCTTGGACAAACGGATTACATATTGGAGCAAGGGATATGTTTTATTCCACCTTATGGAGGGGATGTTTATACGCATACGCAACCAGGTGGGGCGAATTCTATAGTGATTCAGTCCTGGACTCTTCCACCTGTGTTGAAACCGGGACAACAGCGCAAAGTAACAGTAAAATTTAAAGTATTTACTAACCATAGCCCCGTTTTTTATATCAACTATTTTGGTGATTGGCAGCCAAATGTTGAATTAGCCCAAAGTTCACTGTATGGAGGCATCCCAAGTGCAGATGAAGTATTTACAGATACTTTTGAGTTTACAGCTCCATCAACTCCCGGATGGTATCGCATGAGATTTATGTGGCGAGGAAATTTCAGCCCAACGCCCAGTTTCTATGGTGGTACTTCCAGTGGTGTACCCAATGCCTTTAGTGAATTGGTTTTTCATGTTGGCTATCCTCTTGGAGTAAAAGAAGAGAGTAAAGGTAATGTCCCTCAGAAATTTGGCATGTCACAGAATCGTCCAAATCCAAGCAGTGGAGTTACGAATATTGCATATCAAATTCCCAAGAAATCTAAAGTTTCTCTTAAGGTCTATGATAGTTCTGGCTGTATTGTGAGAACTTTGATTGATAGCGAACAGGACGCTGGTCATTATACTTCAACATGGTATGGAAAGGATAATAGCATTCAATCGGTTCCAAACGGTAATTATTTCTATAGGTTAAATTGTCCTGGCTCTAAGATGTGGTTACAAATTGACATGCCAGAGCCTTCTCTTTTTCCATAAAATCATTGCATAAAATCTTTTTTTCTCTTACCTCCATTCCATTCCCATTTTTCGAAACTGTTCTTACCTTACTATCTTTTAATATATTATTACTTCTAACCCCCT